>WRBH01000012.1 GCA_009784665.1 Bacillota bacterium
AAACTTTCTGACTTTCCGATTTAATCCTACGGGTGTTGTGATTTCGGTGTTTGCCATCACATCTGTCATAATCTTCTACTTGCGATACTTCCGAAATCGTGGTAAAATAGGGGATGCTTCCGTGGCGCAGCAGGTAGCGCACGTCATTGGTAATGACGAGGTCACGGGTTCGAATCCCGTCGGAAGCTCCACCCATTTAGAACCCATATCTGTAGATAAAATTAACTAACCCTAGCCTTAAAACAAATCACAGCACTTCCATTTTCTGGAATTGTTACAGGGAAACTGATCTCCTTTCCAGTGATGTTTGGTGCTTCAGATACTCCATCAACTGTGAATGATCCACTGACATAGGTCAAAAGTGGATTTAGTACATCACGGAAAGTCGATTGGAACTCGTTGTTGCTTGGGTTTGTTACTGTGACACAATATTTGATTATTCCACCAGGAAAAACTACCGAACAACTTGCTATTTTTTCAACTATTAGGTTTACAATATCAACATCCTCTCTATTACTCTGTATTGTTGTTGGTTCTTCGCCATCACAAGCCTGTATATCAAATTCCGCCGTATTGGCAACAATTCCAAAGGGGTTTGCATACGGGCTTAGAACTGCCTCTAAATACATATACCCGAGATCAAGGGCACCTAAATCTGCCCCTGTAACAACACCCCCATTTATTGTAAACTGGAAAACCTTTCCCGCAGTTGGACTAATCGCATAAATGGTGTCATTTATATCTCTTGTAATTGCTCGAAATTGGTAATCAGTGGGCATTGGATAAGTGGTTTCAAGAATTGTTACTTCGCCTGTTGAGGGGTTAATACAAGTCATTTTACCTGCATTTTCTCCCGAGCCATACCAAATACCATACAATTTTCCATCTGACAAAGATGTCCACCCTGCAACATATACCGGTGTTATTCCAACATAGGGTCTGCCAGCTTGTATTGGGGCGTATCCGTTTGTAGGGTCAAGAAGTTGAAGGAAAGTTGTGCTGCTTGGACGCAAGTCGACTGTGTAATATTCTGTTGCAGAATCATTGCTTAGATACATAAAACCATTCGTATCAATAGTTCCAGCCCAATTTATTCCTGGAGACATTCCCAATGGAATGCCCAAATAGGTCAACTGAAACTGGTCATCTATACGCACTATTTGATGCTGGATAACATCATAGCCGTACAAGGATTCATCTATCACATTATATGCTATACACGCGACAACACTGTCACTGCTTTGAATAATCCCACCGCTTAAATTTTTTAAGTCTACTACACTCCAATCCATAGTTGTAGCCGTTGATGTTGGTACGGTAAAAACAATTAAATTGTTCCCTATTTGTACTGTTTGTGACATTATTTTCTTCTCCTTTTACATAACAAGGCTCAATGCCCCGCTATGCAAAATTAAAGATTGTTAATTCAACATATGTATTTCTTTAAAAAATGTGAAAGATACTCGCAATAAATAAATACTTTGCATACTCTAGATTACAAAGGAGTCACAAAAGAAATGAAAAGGAACATCATATCAAATGCCTCAACAATGACAATCCATCTTTGCAATCAAGACCATACAATTAAAAGTAATAAGACTCTTGTGCAAGTTCGCAGGCGTAAAAGTTACCCCTGTGCCTGCTTTTATTGCATTCCTTGTTGCAAGTGTTTCTGCTTCATAAACTGCTTTCTCGAAATGTTTGCCAGTTGAGCACCAATTGTTATATAATTTGCTATGAAAATAACTAAACAAGATGTGCACGAAGTAATTGACTTTATTTCGCAAATTGAAAAAATTCGCGGGCGTGACCCGATGAGGGTCTTTCGGAAGGGAAATTGTGGTTCACTTTATGGATTTCTAGAAATGGCTTTCCCGGATAATATAACAGCAATTCTAACGAGCTATTCTGGCTCGGATGAAAGATTAGTGCAAGGACATCATATTGTCGCTCGAATTCACAATAATGTAGAGGTTAACCCTGCTGATTGGATTAAATTTGCCGAGAAGAATTACATGAAATATGAGTACTACGGTTTTTTCAACAAATTCGTATCTGGTGAGAAGGTTATGAAGCCGACAGATGAAATTATGGGCTTATTGGAGGATTCGGCAGAAAGTAAAATGAAAAGAAAAAAGCTTAGAGAGCAAGCAAGAAATATGTGGGAGCCAGGTGTCTTGCTGCATGAAGATGTATTGGGCTTTTTTGACATTGGTAAAGATTTTGATATCGTACAGGAATACAAAGAAAAACGGGTGCCAGATAACTCTCTACTAGGTCCGACAATAAAATTTGGATTTGGACGAACAAGCGAAAATCATCAAAGTTATCTTGAAGAAGAAGTAACAAGGATGAACAATACCAAAAAGTTACTTGAGATGTTTATTGAATGCAAAAGAAAAGGAGTTACAGTGACCATCGATATAGCAGAGGAGTTACACAAATTAGGAGATCCAGGATTTGAAAAGATCGCAGAAACTGATCGCGAAAAGTAATTATACTTTTCTTACTGTTCCTGCCCCTCCATCCACGGTTATGATATCTCCTGTTTTAATCAGTTGGGTTGCCCCCACAATATTGGACACAAGTGGAAGGGCATATTCCCGTGCGACAACCGCCCCATGGGATAACGCCCCCCCTACCTCGGTAACAAGACCATCAATCAGGCAGTAGTATGGTGACCACCCAATATCCGTAAACGAAGCAACCATAATTTCACCCTTTTGCAGCTTCGCAGCGTCCTCGGAGTTTTTCACTATTCTAGCAGACCCTGTTACCATGCCACGACTGACGGCAGTTCCTCGCATTATATCTCCTGATTCCACAACTGTTTGAGCATCCAAGGGCACCGGCATATGCATATAGATCTCGGCAAATGATAACTGTTCTTGGATTTTTAACAATCGCCTGCGCTGCAGGGCCTTTTTAACTAGGGCTGGATTTTCGCCAGCTGCCAGCTCTTTTATTTCTATATGTGTTAAAAAGTAAATTGCGTCCTGGTCAGGCAGGCGTCCAAGCCCTACTAACATCACCGCTAAACGCGTATATGCCTGCTTGAAAACATCAAACACTCTAATCAGTTTCGACTTCGAGAATTCGCGATTGCGAACACCTTCCCTGGCCTTTTTTGCAAAATATATAACTTTCCCGCCGAATCCGTGCTCTTTGGCTATAGCCCTTAGGTCGGGCGGAGATTGCTTCTCGGGCTTTTGCATTCCACTTTCTGTTACCGCCTTGAGATACTGGTCGAATGCCTTTTCGTCCTGAGCCCATCCTGGACTGCGAAGCTCTGCCTCTCGAATTGCCCGGTGACCATGCCGTCGCATAAATTCGTCACGAGCCATCAAGCCATTGGCGACTTTGTAAAGAGATGCCAAGATATCGACACTCTCTATCCCATCGATTCGTTCCAGCAATTGTGCCAAAACAGCCCTGCTTTTTTCCAAGTCATTGAACTTTTTGTTAAGTGCATTTGTAACAGCACTGGACATCGCACCCGAAAATCCGCTTGTCGCATAATGAAGGAACGCGACCTCGTTCGCTACAGTTCTAGCCCTATCAATTGCACTATACAACTCGACCGGGCAATCACCCTTGATTGCAAATTTATCCGTCAGCTTTTTCAAGCGCCGCCTGGTCTTTTTCTGGGACATTATGTATGTAATATATCTAATCGAGTTTCGCAGTCGAGCCCCAAACCAAGGCTTCCGACCGAGGATAATTCCCTGTTCGTCCTCGCCCAGAGGCCTGCCACAAATTGACATATCGACATCTTCTTTTTTTGCAAGCAATGTCGTTTTTGACATGGCATACAATGGACTTAAATCCATAAATAGATGTCCATATGCAGGGAAGGCACATGCAAAGTCAGGGAGTTCCTTCATCTTCTTATTAGCCCCAATACGATGCAACATCTTGCGAATTCCCCAGTCTATGGCATAAACAGTGGTGAAAATTGACAAAGGGGTCACAGCACCAGGCAACATCTCGCTGATATTACACCTTGTTACCGCATGACCTGTTATGTCATGCTTTGGATTAAATTCATCTTCGGTGCAAACATCTTGTGTTGTAATTGGCCTGGCTTGCAACAAATACAGTCTGTCATCTTGGACCGCCCATTCAATATCAAGGGGTGTGCTAAACGCAACCTGGGCTTGCACAGATTGAGCACATAACTCCTTTAAATGTTTTGCTGACATCGGCGGGGCTGCATCAATCGATGCGTCCAGATTATTTTTGGGCACACAATACTGGGTTGCACAGGCCTCACCCGAGACCAGAGCCTCGCCAACTCCCTCAATTGCCTCAACAAGAATATTATCAGGATTACTTGGATCACAGGTAAAACACACACCTGCACAAGCGGGTTTCAACATCTGTTGCACCACTACATTCATAGTAATTTTCTTGTTACCCCCAAATTTTTCGCTGTAAGCTTTTGCCGTAGCTCCTTCCAGTGATGCAATACATTTAGCCAAAGCATCTCTTAGATCCTTTTCTCCTTGGACATTCAAGACACTAACGAATTGACCCGCAAACGAAAAATCTACACCATCCTCTGCCGATGCAGAGGATCGCACAGCCACCCTATCCAAACCTGAATCCAAATAATATCTAACGGCTTTATCCAAAGTTGTTTCAATATTCAGATCGACGATAACAAAGCCCGCTGGCACACAAAACCCCTCGCGGACCAGCTTGTCCAACCCTCGTGCCTTGCCCCCAACCAAATTTAAATATCTTTCGTCAATCTCTCCTAGGTTAAAAATTTTCATAGCGACTCCTGTCTTTGTTGTAAGAAAACTCGGCAATTCCATAACCCTTAATACCATTAAAGGTATACGAGGTCACTCCTTCGAACACGAGATACTCCCCTTCCGAGTCGGTGAACCTGTATGGAAAAATAATTTTGGTTTCAAATTCAATCTCCGCCTTTGTTTTATCCGAGAACTTGGCCGTAGCCTTCCCATGTGTTGGGGCAACACCTGTTACAGTGAAGTGCTTTGGAAAGTCCACATCCAACAAATTAATGTACTTATCCCTTGGCAAGTAATACCCTGTCCGCAAGCCTTTTACATTAATTGCTGGATACAACACCATACACGCATTAAATGCACGACCATCTTCCAAATTCCCGACCAACCATGAATAGTGGTTCATATAGCTCCAAATTCTCTTTCCGTAAGCACGATCACGAAGACCAGGGGCATCAAATTTAAATTCTTTGCCCCCGACTTTGAATACTGCCTTGGTATGGCCCATTTGCTCGGTTCGTGTTTGATGATTGTTTTTCAGTTCGTCCGAAAATCCTTTGACCCACTTTTGAGCCGCAATTGCGTTTGCATATGCTTCGACATGTGTGTCGCGCGAAAACTCAAACAACCCAAGGTCAGATGTGAATGTTCCGCTAAACTCGGCATCTACCTCTTTTCCATCTGGAACGGCTATGCGGTTCTCGCCAGGTTTCACAGGAAGCATCTTGCCCTTGAAGGAAAATTCCCACTCCTTCAAAGGTTGGATACATTTTGTTTTAACCGGACTGTCCTCAAGTTTGTATAACTCCTGGCTGTTCATATATGCCTTGCCGCACGCAGTAGTCACACCAAACCAAATCTCTGCCGTACCACCACGGATTCCAAGACGCATGAAGAATGCATTGCCCTCTTTATCATGTGAAGCGTAATAATAGCTGTTGTTCACAGTTTCGTCCGCTTCTGGAGGCAAAACATAAATTTCACTTGCGACATCATCAAAGTCCGCGGATGCTTTTCGCTTTTTCATGACACGGCGCATAATTGCTTTTTTAAGACATGTTTTCATTTTTCCTCCACATTAAGACGACTACCCCGATGCCAATAGGTACAACACCAAACATTATCAAATGTGCGACAAGCTTTAGCATTGTTAGGCGATATTCTCTGTTCGCCTCGGATTTTGCTTCTGCTATTGCCGTAGTAGCTTCAGACTCAATAATTAGCTGCAACTCGGCCTGTAATGCGTCTATTCCTGAGCGCAAGGCGACCACATCAGACGAGCTCATCCCTGGCAAAGCCGTGTTAATACCAGCCCATTCGTCAATCGGCGTCGAAATAAGAATATCCATGAAAGGCTTCAGGTCAGCCAAATCCTCTTCGGTCTCAAACGCTTCTGTAATCGCCCTGTCTTGGACATATGCCATAATTACGGTGTCTTTATCACCGTTTCTTATATCCATCAACAAGGTGTACGAGTCACTTCTCATTGGAAGCACCAGGGCAAGCGACATAAACAGAATCCCCACACAACCAACCATTCCAAACACTAACCCAGCTAACCTCTTTTTGTTAAGCATTAACAAGACAATCGGAGCAATAAGCAAGGTAAAAACAAGCAACCCAGCCAGTAATCCAAACAATGCACCCATTGCATTATATCTGTCCGATCCACCTGCCACACCAAGAGCTGGGTTTCCCTCTACTGCATAATCATATGTACTGTGATTTGCCAGAAACACAATAAATGTAATTGCAACCCCCAGCGAAAATCCTGACAGAATTAGGTAGATGTAATTCTTTTTCAAAAATGATTTCATATAATTCCTCCTTTTAACCCAGAGCCCTGATGAGCTCTTGCGGGACGAAAAGCCTGCCCGTACCAATATTTGCCCCTGTCGCATGACTGTTTGGGTTTCGTGTTCCCTGAGGATTCCAAGTATATTGCTCCTCCACAATTATGTAGACATTCACACCCAGGCTGTATCTGACACGCTCTCCGTTTATATAAAAATGATTTGTGTTTGAAACAACGGTGATTGTTCTATCTCCCTTTGCAATCTCGAATTCAACGGCAAACCAGGAAGACCGATTGTTAAAGTCCATTTCAAATTCACTACTTACATTTGATTGGAATCTGGAATTTGCCTCGTTAATTGAGACGGTAATTCCGTCGATTTTTGAATCACCATTATTAAAGATCTCCACAAACAGTTCTTCCGTCAATTGCTCGAGGTTTGCTTGTAATGCACGCTCCATAATTCTGGCAATATCAGTATTATCAATAATACGGTTACTTCTGCCCAGAAGCTCTTCGTGTGAGAAACCCCTCGGTGCAAACATCGAGAACGCAACATACCCACCCTCGTGCCAGTCCATCGAAAACCCAACATAGTTAATTTGATTCATAATGGCAGCCAAGGCACGCTGGGCATTTTGTAGGTGAGCGGTGGAAAGAGACTGCATTCCAGTCACAATTCCATTTGGGTTACTGCGGTCAACTGGGATATGTGCTCCTATACGGAAATCTCTGATTAATCTGTGTACCCGAACTGTCTGAGGACATTGCAACCATTCTCCTGTTTCGGAACAGTATTCTCCTCGACGCACTGGTTGATCCAAGTACTCGAAACTAAGATTTGGATCTCTTCCAAGAGCAATTAATTGAGCCCGCGTCCTTAAAAAGTTCGAATTCAATAGTCCCGTAAAAGTCGACCAATGCCCTGGATCAATTCCATATGCCCTCATTACCTCATCGTGGTTAAGTCCGCCTGCGGCTTGGCCTGCAGGGCAGATAACAAATTTTTGGATAGCACGCTCGGTTGTGCCTACCTCACCACTCTTAATAGCAATCCTCAGTGGGTCAAGAAAGGAAAATGGAGCTTCATCAAATGTCCATGGAGCACTTGGCAGCAAGCCCTCAACGAAACTAAACGATAAGTCGCTTGTACCTATTGTCAGACCCCCGGTTGGGTGATCGGACGCAGACATCACTATTGTATTTCCACATCTTTTCGCAAAATCAAGTGCAACTTGGAAAGCTCTATCAAATGCCAAAATCTCGGAAACAAGTGCGACAGAATCATGTGCATGAGCTGCCCAGTCAATTTTACTTCCCTCAACCATAAGGAAGAAACCATTCCTGTTTGTGGAAAGAAGGTCAATTGCCCGTTGCGTCATGTCAACCAGAGATGGCTCGTCCAGGTCAGGACGAAACTGTCTATCGATATCATAGGACAGATATCGGTGGTCTTGACCAAGCATTGTTAATCCACCATTAAAGTCACCCCAAACCCTAAGGTCGGCAGCATTAGATGATGTAGGAATAGCAAGGCGATTCATTTGTGCTCTTGTACGGACAACCTCATACCCTTCTTGGGCAACATGCTGGGTAAATGTGTTGTGATTCAGAATCCTGGACCAGCGTTGACTTCCGCTGCTCCATCGGATTTGATTTCCTTGGAAGTCAATAGGAATATTATTAGCGTCACGATGTCCTCCGCTGTATCGTGCAGGGTTTCGGTCACCATTTGGTAAAAACTCTGACTGTCCCGAAACAGTTGTTGGCACTGCCCCTTTATTTGCATCTATTACGAAAGGTTTAACACCTTGCTCGTATATATTAAAAGACCTCATTTGGGCCGATCCTGTACTAAACACTAAATTCAGCTCATTAGCAAGGATTTGATGCCCTAGAATTTCATAATTAAAACGCCCAGCGTCATGTGCGGCGAACGCTGCTGGTGTTGCATGCATGAATTCACTTGTCGCGACCATACCCGTCGACATGCCACGGGCTTGTGCCGCCTGCAATACATTCGCCATCGGGTTATCATATCGGTCCAGGCCGATACGGTAGTTATTACTTTTGTGACCTGTTGCCATCGCAGTTGCAGCCGGAGCCGAGTCTGTGATAGGACCACCAGCCCATTGCGTCCTGACAAGTGCTTGAAAGTGGTCCTCAATCGCCAGTTGGCCATCGCGTTGTTCAAATGTCCATTCTTCTGGCTCTGCCTCTGGGTTATCTGGCAACATTAAATTCGCAAGAGCCATAGCATTCAAACTCATGCCATCTGGAACCATCATTATAATGTTAAGCGGTCTTGCCCTTGTACTTTGAACCGCTACAACGGTTATAACTGGAACAACAACAGCAAATACCAGCACCGCCGCAACAGCTATATGTGCCTTTTTCAAAAATTTAGAGAACATGTTTCTCTCCTTTTAATTAATTCTAGATTTGGCTGATCTTTTTATTTTAATCCACGAGACACTAGCCTTATTATCCTGTGGAGTTAAGCTCTTAATTTACTTCGTGTCCCCAGTTTGGGAAGTAAAGTGGTCTGTTTTTTAAATCCGCAGGAGTGACCAATTCCTTGCGGGTCAAATTTTCCAATTAACTTATCGTTGGTAATGCCATTTCTTCCGCTGCACCTCCTTTTATTACAAAATAAGACACGAGAGGCGTATTGTCAACCGATTTATAAAACCCCTTTTTAAAAAAGCCTTGTTACAAGGCTTTTTTTTCTCTACGATACAGGATGAACCATACCACTACGACAATTCCAAGGACAAGCAAGCCTTGCAGGATATACCCCAGGATCGTCCAACTTGACCTCTCGCGTTCAAGATTAATAAAACCTTGTATCTCTTGACTTGCAGCAACGATGCTGATGCTCATCGTATTTGTTATAAACCTTTGTCTTTCAAATTGTAAGGTATAGTAACCGTTCAAAATATCGCTGAATATAAAATTTCCTTGTGAGTCAGCTTCTTGCACAGAGATGATTTCGCCTTCCTTGATCAGAGAAACGGTTGCACCCGCCCTTGTTGTTCCCGAGATTATGGTTGGATTTGCAAGCGTTGCGTCAACAACTTCGCTGTTCCCCCCGCTAACGGCTATATCAAAGGTCTCTGTGTTAAAGCCATTCAAACTGACTACTAATTGATATATTTGATTAGGGACACGATGGAATATAAATGTGCCGTCTACTCCAACGGTGAATGTGCCCTGCTCTTGCATATTTGCCAAGAGAACCATTTGGCTGCCGACCAAAGCCGTACCACTGATAGTTACAAGAACAAGTGGTGGGGACATAACACTCATGTGCTCCCGCCCGAATACAATGTCCATTGTTGCGGTTTGAACACCACTACCCTCAAATCGAAGAGTATACTCTCCCTCCAAAACCCCTATGAAAGTGAATACGAGATTCCCACCCTGATTTACCGGCACTACACTGCGAGGTGCAGTAGTTGCACTAGTTAAATATACGGTGGATCCAATCGAAGTCTCTACGACTAGCAGGGTCGGCAAAAGCACTACAGGGGCGAGGGCCAGCTCGCCATCACTAACGATTATTGTTTTACTTTGCGTCACAAAGCCATCATGTGCAAACACAATCTCGTATGTTCCGCCTGAAATATTAACAAACTGGAATATATAATTGACACTATAGAAGTGAGCAAGTCTCTCCCCAGTTGTTGCATAGATGCTGACATCCGCCCTAACATTTACTTGCCCTGATATACCATGTGCCTCAAATCTTGCATACACATTCATCGTTTGCATCACATTATGAACCTCTATAGAGGGCAATCCAATCTCAGGACGATGCAATCGTCGATTGAACCATCCCATCATTGTCATTCCCTCGGGAGCGTCTGTCCAGCCTATTTCCGTCGACCCAACAGTTGCAAGAGAAAATCCTTCAGAGACCAGCCAAGTAGTGATAGCAGAACCCATATGGGTATTAAATGTAACAAGCACAAGACCTTGGTCAGTCTCACCCGCCAACACTGTGATTGTGTATGTGTATCTGATATTTCGGAACATTACACCTAAATTATAAACCCCTGGAACAAGACGAAGGCTCTGCAGACGCTGGCCCGATATCCCATCAATGGACTCGATAAAACCAGTAGCAGGTGTGAGGCCATCTACGGTCACATTCGTTGCCGCGAACGCAGCTGGATTTGGATTAATCAGAGGAAATCCATTTGGGTCCGAGTTCTCCATAAATATGGACATCCCTGCCCTGTTAAGTATATTGTAAACGAAATTTTCACTTCTCATTGTGTCGCTTGTTATACCTTGGGCACTTGGGTGCGTTGACAATCCAAGAATTTCGGTATTAAAGAACACCGAGCTCCGATCTATGTTCGCTCTGTCGATACCGAACAAAATACTATTTAGCGTTTGTTGGTCAGTATACACGAAACCATTAGTAATTACTCCATCATAAATTCGCGAACCAAACGCAGCGGTGCCACGCATAGTAGGATCATCTGTTAAAATTTGTCCTCCAGAGATAAAGTTTTCAATCCGAGCATTCCAGCCCATCCGGCCAACAAAGCCCGCAGCCTGCGAGAACTCTCCTGCTGTCGGCATATAGTGGCGAATCGTTACATCGGCAGAGCTGTTGAGAATTTGGGCATCATTCCGCAGGTAGCCGACAAATCCGCCGATTTGCCTTTCGGATTGACGGACAAACATCTCTCCTCCGGCGTGAGAATTTCGTATAAGTGCACTGTCACGAACCATTCCTGCAAAGCCGCCGTGCATAGGCCTTGCAAAACGATCCGCTGCAACACCTACAAGCCCTTGCCTATGCTGTAGCATATTTACCATTGTCTCTGTACGATTATTAATTGAACGCGGTGTATCATGCCAAGGCCCATGCATCATTCCAACGAATCCACCAACTCCCATATAGTGATAACGACTGTGCACATCATGCCCATCTTCAATATAATGAAATTGGGCACAAAGGCTTCCTTTTGATTCGCTATTTAGTATCTGGACATTATATCTGATTGCCCCGACAAATCCTCCAACTGCCGAGAAATTCCAGCGACGGTGATAGTTGACAACATAGTTCCCAGTGGGCTGACCAAAGAAATTAGTGTTCCTGCGGAAGGTTGGTCTGTACCAAGCAATTTCTCTGCCTACAATATCAACATCTGCGACCGAATTGTTAATAACTGATGCCCCGAAAGTTCGACCAACGAAACCGCCGACCCAAGCAGCTCCTCGGGCGTTCAGAGTTCCTATCGCCGTAGAATTATCTACAGCAGTCCTGTAACCATATCCTAGATATCCCACCAAACCACCGACGGCACTCCTGTATCCAACCTGATGAATTGTGAAGTTGGCGGTACTGTTTGCTATTGTCGTGTATCTTACCATAAACCCAACTAGTCCGCCAATTCGGACCCCTCTGTTAGGAATAAGAGGATTATTGTTGCGATACAAATATCTGCCATTATTAGTGTTAGTATAGTGTGTATAAACAAATGGATTTTGTGTTATTGTTACGATCGCGTGACTGTTTTCGATGCTGGCATAATGAGACATATATCCAACCAAACCACCGATGCTGTGATATCGTCCACGCATTATAAATATTTCGCCTTCAACAGTTGAATCAATAATTTGCGAGTTATAATACATTCGCCCTACCAGGCCCCCAATCCGATTACTGTAATACCCTGCCTCCAGCCGAACTCCACTTGGGATAACTACATGAACATTTTGAATTGTTCCCGCACGCATGATTCCAGCAATCCCTCCCATACCACCATAATCATGACGATAATTAGCACTTCGGTACAGTCCAAACTCGACCGTCAAATCTTTCACAGTTGCAGTGGCTACCAAGGCTCCACCATCTGCATCATTCCTGCCTAGGGTCGAGAACAATCCTGAGGAAGATTCATATCTATTACCTTCCCTCTGTCTAGCCCCTGCTATACCACTTATTATATAGCCCTGCCCATCAAATGTGCCCCAAAACTGAACTCCACGAAATCCTTGATTTCCTGTGAAATAGTCAGGTATGTAATCAAGCAGATCATCAATATCAGAACCAGATGGCTGTGGACTCCAGGGACATGGAAATTGAATGTCATTCATCAAGACAAAATGTCCGTCTGCTGGAAACGCTGGATTACGCCCTATTCTCACGAAGTCCACAAAATCATAAATGTGTATCGCCGGACCTCCGAACGGAGTAATTTGCTGGCCTCCTCCACCAAAACCCGAAAAAATTCCAATACAGAGTAACAATATAGGAACTATAAGAATCTTTTTCATACGACCTCCCTCATGATTTGACTGAAATCGTTTGGTGTATTTGCACGACGATTAATCTGCTCGGCTATTGTTGCAATCCAAACGCTCCCATCACTTCCATCTCTTGGTGTAAATGCGGTAACCCTAGCAGATGCATTACCCAATATTGGGATAGTTCCTATTGCAACAGTCTGCTCTGACCTGACAAATGGAGATGCAGCAGGAATTGCACCAGTTCGCTGTAAAACTATCGGAGCCACACCCTCTTGTTGCAGCGTAAGGGAATTGAACTTTGTGTCCCTGTTCATTAGTGGAACCCTTTGGCACAATGTTGCGATTGGAACGGATCTATGTATAATACCCTCGTAATCGTGACCTGGAATATTGAACAGGGTCGCATTTAGTGCCGTTGGTTGTCCTTCCATAAATACGGTATAGTTCAGAGTCCCAAACTCGTCGGCTGTGTACCAAAGATAAAATCTCATGAATCCACGGAATATTATGTCAACCTGACCCTGATTACCCGACTGGCTAGAAAATGCAGTTACAACTCCTATGAGTAAGTGTTCGAATATCAAATCTTCAAGAACGATGTTACTCATTGATACATTACGATCATTGTTACCAAAGAACACCCCTACCAATCCTTGACGAAATACGCTGTTCCGAATGTGAACATCTCGTGTTGCCATTTCAACACTTGGTGTGTTCCATAGGTACATATATACAGGGATATCTAACAATCTGGTCGCACCTCGAAGCTGGCTGTATTGTATTGTTGTGAACTTATATGCTCTAATCAAAACACCGCTGGCCTGAACCTTACTGTTACTGAAATCCTCTATAACTTCTCGATTTCCAACGAACTCGACATTGGTTGCAATTGTTGGGGCCACCTGCCCACCTCCACGATAGCCTCGCAAGCGAATCATAATCTCGTGGTCATTACTTATTGTCTCGCTAACCGTTGTTGCATCTATTCTGTGTCCGTTCCCGAAGATATTTGCATCAAATATCGTCGACCGGACAAGAGTTATATCACCGTGCAAGACTATTGATCTGGGAACATAGCGATAGTTCGATACCTCACCAAATTCCCAGTTATCGCGTATGTTATAGGCATCCGCAATATAAAAAGTAAATTGTTGTGTTGCAAAGTTGCCTCCGACAGAACGCAAGTTCGATGTTGCCCGAACAGTTATTGGAATATATAATTCACCATCAAAGTCAAAGTTACGATCAAATGTAACCCCGCCACTTTGATCAACTGTTGCAAGTCCAACACAATCTATGATCTCGAAATAAATGTCAGGAACATAATCAACCCCCAAGGTTGTAACCTCGAGATCAAAGAAATAATCAAATCCAAGGTGATCCTTGTTCCCAACAACGAATCTTCTCTCTAAACCTCGGTCGTGTACAAGAGGATTGTTAACATTAAAGTTTATAGCATCTGGGCCATGCTCGGACACCCAGATTTGGAATGTATGAGAATAGGCGACTGTCTTATCGCTCTTCCTTAAAAACACAATAGTTATAGTTTCGTTAACTGCCTGAGAGGGAGTAATAAAGAATCTGGCCCCATAACTGAGGCTGGTGACATGGACACGATTATCGTTGTAATCAAACTCGATCTCATAGAAAAGATGAAAATCTGCTGGAGTAATATTTTGTTGAATTTCAATTTGATTTCGTGGAACAATATCTTCAATAATATCAAGGTCTGCCAATGGCAAATCGAATTGGTTGTGTGCACGTGTTAGAATGTTTACGGTTATACTGCCGAAATCCACAACCCCCATTGTACTTTGCACCATCGCGTAACCGCTCTCGCCTGCGGCTATGAAGTCAACCCTTACTGTGCCTGCCGCTGTGAATATCAAGATATCATCAACTATAGTTGCAAATGAAGTAGTCGCAAGTGTAAATGTCGCCGCAGATGGACGATTCAGAACAAGTGGGACCTCGCCAGACCCAATTACCAATGCATTGGCCCCATAAAATAACAATCCATTATGGATTAGACCTATGTTCTCGTCCAATCTTGGCGAAATATTTACACCAAATCTTTCCCTATACAATGTTCCATTGACACTTGTCGCCTCGACATCTAAGAACCCTGCCCTAGCACTTAATGCTGTTAGTGTTGTTTGATATGTTACCCCCAGCAATTCTGGACTTGTTGAAACCACCTGCATAGTGGTAGCCGAGAATAAATCCGAGTTGATCCTTGGCACCCCGGCTAGTGCATCTGAGGGCTGGACACGCACTTGGACATCTATCGTTTGGTTACGATACATCTCAAGAACCCCCTCTTCATTTGGCTGGGTTCCTACAAAGGTCACCACGAAGCCATGGATATCATGCGAGTTAACCCTCACCTGCACTTCGGCTCTGTGCCCACCGTCTACAGTTGTTGCAACAATATAAGTTATACCGTTATCGTTTGGAATAATTGCCTGCGTTGCCATGTCAAATTTGGCAACCTCTGGATTCATGCTTGACCACACGACTGTTCTGTTTGATGCCCTGTATGGTAAAACAGTGGCAACGACTGGTCGCGGTGGAGCACTTAATTGGCTGAATTCTACCAAATTAGTACTAAGAGTTATTCCCGTAACAGCTATATTTTCAGGAGGCACAAAACCCCCAATCGTGCCAATCACGACGAGGCTTAGTAATATCGGCATCAATAGCACTAGCGAAACAATTTTCTTTTTCATGAATTCACCCCACTCTCTCGAATTTACCCTGGAGCTTTCTAAACAGCAGGAACGCCCCCAGGGCGGCCAATCCTCCTGTAATCACAATAATTATACCAAACATCAGAATCAAGTCAAGATATATCGCTCCAATAATCGACAAAACCCCTAGAATCATGCAAACGGCCAACCCCAACGAGATTGACAGAGTCGTGTTTCGGTCACTTGGGACTAATCCATTCTCGTCGGCAAATTTCGGAGATCGCAAGTCGATATCAATCGAGACACAAATCTGGAAAACGCTAAGAAATGCCAATGCTATGATTACTGGGAAAACCTCAAGAATACTCAGCAAGCCAAAGACAGCCAAAACCGAAACAGCAACGATAATACTTGGAATCATACATATGATAGTGAACAGAACTTTTGACATGACAATCTTCTTGTAATCCAACGGGTAAATTTTCAATAGATAAAACCCATCCCCCTCCCGCGAGATTGCTGATGCAGCGAAGCTGTTAATTATTACACAAAATACACTTATTATAAAAAATGCAATTGCTGAAATCGCGAAAACTCCTATATTTTGGGTGACTATGTCAGTGCTGCTCTCTACCGTTAGGTATGTCACCAGCGGCGTTATAATAATGAACGCAAAGAATTGAAATAGAGAGCCAGTATTTCGAAACATGTTGATGAATTCTCGCCTGATGAGGGCCCACATCGTGCGCCTTTGTATGTTTGCCGTCGCCCTGCCAATATAGACCTGATCCGAGCCTGCATTTTTTTCCAGCATTCTCTTGTAAAACCTCCACTGTAATAGATAAACAGCACTAACCAAAGCAGTAATAATTCCAAGCAATATAAATAAACTGGCAACGAAAGATTGCACAAACAACATGTTGCTGAGCAATATCGCGGGATACACAAACGCACTTATTTGAACAATTGCGTCCATGATAGCGCTGTTGACATTTAAATTAATCGTGTTCGTAATATTAAAAACTTCGTTAATGACCTGCATATATCCAAAGAATACTATCCCCGACACGGCTACAAATATAATAAGGGTTAGAATAAATTTATTGGATAAAAAGCTTTTAAGAAAAACCAAGGGAAATGACAGTAACGCCCCAACAAGGAAGCAAAACAGCGACAACAGAATACTTACGAACGGAATCAATATAAAGAACCACAAGTCGAATCCAAGCAGGATCCCATATACATTCAACAACGGCAACATCACCGCCAAACCGAAAACAAGCTCTCGCAGGAAAACCTTTAAAAATTTCGAGAAAAACAAGACTTGCCCAGAAATCGGATACTTAACAAGTAAATTGTTTTCCGTCGGCGAAAAGAAGACCTTGATACACGAAACGGTTGCCCAAATTATTTGCATGGATAAAACAACAAATAAAGTGAATACCAGCAACTCATACTCCGCCCCAACCCCCTCAAAGTCAATAACAAGGATGCTAAAAAATATCATGATGGCACTCAAGACCAAGCCGGTTATAACTAGGCCGAAAATGCTGCTTACCCAATCCGTCCTTGCCCCCCTTTCCCGACGGGCATAAAGCTTGCTGTTTAAACGCATGAGGGTTTTCAATTGTTGAAAAGCACTATTTTTCTTCATTCGCCACCTCTGTTATTTTAACGAATTCCTCCTCTAGGCTGATTTTGGATTTTTCCTTAAATTTTCTTATGTTATATTCCTTAATAAGGACACCATCATGAATAACAAAGGCTCTATCACAAATCCGCTCGACAATATCTAAATTGTGAGATGAGAAAAACACACTTGACCCATTCTCCTTAGCAGACAGCAAGATTGTTAGAACCTCACGCTGGCTGCCTACATCAAGACCCACAAGAGGCTCGTCCAATACCCACAGTTTTGGGGAGTGGATAAAACTGGCCATAATCGCTATTTTTTGCTTCATCCCGTGACTGTAACTTTTAATCTGACGATCGAACGCATGTTCCAGTTTGAAAATGTTTAAATACTCGGCAATTCTTGCCTGCCTGATATCGGTTGGGACACCGTAAACATCGGCAGAGAAATTAACGAACTCTCGCCCTGTCAACTTTTCAAAGGTACTGTGGTTATCAGGAACAAAACCTATTTCTGCTTTTGCCAGCAAGGGTTGTTGCAACAAATCATAACCGCAGACCGCTACTGTCCCTTCATCAAAGGAATGAATTCCCGTTATACTCTTTAAAAGAGTGGTCTTTCCCATACCATTCATGCCCAAAAAGCCAACAATTTCCCCCTCGTTCAGGGTTATGCTGATGTCCTTGTTTTGCCATGAACGGCCGCCAGTATAACTTTTGTTAAGATTTTCAACTTTTAAAACTTCCATAGTACCCTACTCTAGCACATCACATATCCGTACTGCAACAAATTTCGACAAATTCATACACTTGCGTTGTTTTTTGACTTTATTTTCCCTGCGAGCAACCTTATATAGAAGATAGTTATCGAGCAAATCACAACAATCGCCTTTATAAGGTTGGTCGGATTCAGGAAAAAGAAAATACTATTGAAAATCATTGCGGTTCGATAGAACAGAGCACTAATTCGTAGCCAGTGGATCCCCTTGACCCACTTGCCAAAGTTTGCAAACAAGACAACGGCAAGTATAACCCACTCATACCACAGGCGATTAAACCACCAGGTAACAAAAACAACCGCTACCGAGATAAGGCAAAAGAAGATAAAAATACTAAAGGACTGCCAGAACTTAATTTTTGAATCAGGGGCACTGGTCTTTGCAAAGATTAGATTCTTGGCGATACTGACAACCTTTAATCCTGCCAACGACCAGTTCAATAAAAACGCATAGTTTAACGCCTTGAAAACATTACCAACGGCGGCAAGGCGAAGGGTTTTTGCCTTGTCTTTGTATTGATACCTTATTAACGCTATAATGATATTTATCGCCCCAAAGATCTGAGAAATAATAAACATCCATAAAAGTACTGGAATTTCGAACATTTTGCTATAATACACGATTATTTATTTTGTTGCAACCCCAGATATTGTGCATAAAATCGGTTGACACCACTATATCTAGTGTGTTAAACCTTGGGAACTGGAGGATAAATGTCAAAAGATTACCACCGATTAAACAGTCAGGTGTTCAACATAAACCCTGAAACTGGTTTTTTCGATTTGGAGAAAGATTTAGAGGCACGAGATGCATTCCTGCTTGAAACCAACCAGAGAACGCATAAATCCAAAACAATTCATGAACACATCCTATACCTTGTCAAAGAGGGGCTATACGAGGACTTTTACTTATCTTATTCCGAACAAGACATTGATATCGTTTGGAAAGCAATCAAGACGGAGAATTTCCAATTCGCATCATATATGAGTGCCGCCAAGTTCTACAAGGATTATGCTCTGAAAACGGGTGACAAGCAAACTTACCTGGAAACATACGAGCACAGAACGCTTGCCGTTGCTCTGCATACCGCAAGGGGTGATGTTGGCCTGGCAAAGGACATTGCCCTGGTAATGATTCGCCAACAGTACCAGCCCGCAACCCCAACCTTCCTAGACGCGGGCAAGGCACGGCGAGGCGAGTTGGTATCATGCTTCCTCCTGGAAATGGATGATGATTTGAATAGCATCAGTTTCCAACTTGGGACCTCTATGTACCTGTCCAAGGTTGGCGGCGGGGTTGCATTGAATTTGTCTAAATTAAGGGCAAGGGGCGAAGAAATCAAAGGGATCCAAAACGCAGCAAAAGGTGTTATGCCAGTTTTAAAATTACTAGAAGATGGGTTCAATTACGCAGACAAGATGGGACAGAGGAAAGGAGCAGGGGCTGCGTACCTGAATATCTTCCACGCTGATGTCGAGGAATTCCTGGATACAAAAAAGATAAACGCTGACGAGAAATCACGCATTCAAACCTTGTCCCTTGGCTTGACAGTTCCGAACAAGTTCTTTGACTTGGCAAAAACTGGCGAAGATTATTATGTATTTTACCCATATACCGTTCGCAAGAAATATGACATACACCTAGACGAAATGGACATGAGCGAATGGTATGAAAAACTAGTCGCCGATCCAGATATCAAAAAGAAAAAACTAGACGCCAGAGCAATGCTCACAAACATTGCAAAAACCCAGTTCGAGTCAGGCTATCCTTATATCGTTTACATTGACACTGCGAATAAGCATCACGCCCTAAAAGACTTGGGACGGATCAAAATGAGCAATCTATGCACGGAAATCTTTCAACTGCAAACCCCGTCCGTCATACGCGATTATTACGAGAAGGACGATATAGGCTTTGACATCAGCTGTGTCCTTGGATCATTAAACATTGTTAATGTTATGGAGGGAAAAAACATTGAGTTCGCGGTAAAAACGGCAACAGAGGCTTTGACGAATGTAAGTGATCTGTCCACCGTCACAAACGCCCCGTCAGTATACGAGGCGAACAATGCGTTCCATTCCATAGGCCTGGGAGCGATGAATTTACATGGGTACTTGGCAAAGAATCTGATTCCCTACGAATCGCCAGAGGCGGTCGAGTTCGTATCAGCATTCTTCGCCGCGGTGAACTTTTATTCAATAAGGGCAAGCATGATAATTGCAAAGCGTCGAGCAGAAAAATTCCACGGCTTTGAAAGGTCTGAATACCATAAAGGAGCTTATTTCAACAAGTACCTCAAAAACCACTACAACCCAACCTCAGACCGTGTCAAGGAATTATTCAAGGGGATTAAGCTACCGACCCAGGACGATTGGGCAAAATTAAAAGCCGATGTGAGGGAACACGGGATGTTCAATGCATACCGCCTGACGATTGCCCCAAATCAAGCGATCAGCTATATTCAAAATTCAACTGCATCCATCCAGCCCGTTGTTGATGCGATAGAAGTTCGAACTTACGGAAACGCTAAGGGGAACGATACAACTTACTATCCTATGCCGTACTTATCCAAAAAGAATATCTTGCTATACAAATCCTCGTACACTATGGACCAAACAAAAATTATCGACCTTGTTGCAGCGGCTCAAGAACATATCGACCAAGGCATCAGTACGGTTCTATATGTCACCAGTATGGCCACAACCCGCGACCTAGTGAAACTCTATCTGTATGCCTTTAAAAAAGGACTAAAGAGCTTGTATTACACACGCACGAAAAACTTAACAATCGAAGAGTGCTTGCTGTGTTCGGTTTAAATTAAAAGGAGGAAGAATGTTCAAAGAAAGAAGTAAGGAAGAATTTAAGCCCGCGGTAAATTGGAACGACATTCGTGACCAATTCACCGAGCTGTTCTGGAACCAGAATATCCGCCAGTTTTGGATAGACACCGAAATCCCCCTGACTGAGGATAAAAACACATGGAAAACCCTGTCCGCCGACGAACAGGATGTTTATAAAAAGGTCACAGGGGGATTAACCCTGCTGGATACCGAGCAAGCATCCCTAGGCATGCCCGAAATTGCATTAAAGGTTGATGACCTTCGGGCAAAGGCTATACTGAATTTCATGGGTATGATGGAACATATGCACGCCAAGAGTTATTCCTCGATCTTCAGCACCCTTTGCTCGACCACCGAAATTGACGAGATTTTTGCGTGGCTGCACACACAACCTCAGCTTCAGAAAAAAATCAAAGTTATCTCAGCCTACTATACTTCCATCAAGGATAATGAGTCGCTGTACATGGCAATGTCCGCCTCCGTGTTCCTTGAGAGCTTTTTGTTCTACTCTGGCTTCTTTTATCCCCTGTACCTTGCGGGGCAAGGCAAGCTGGTATCCTCGGGCGAGATTATAAACCTGATTATCCGCGACGAATCTATACACGGTGTTTATACAGGAATCTTGGCACAAGAAATTTTCAAAAGTTTTAATGACTCGACTAAAAAGAAACTAACCAAACAAGTCAATGACCTGCTGGTTGAACTCTATGAGATAGAAATTGAATACACCACCGAAATCTATACTAAGATAGGGCTTGTGGGCGAAGTGTTAAAGTTTATCCAGTATAACGCTGACAAAGCCTTGATGAATCTGGGACACGACCCGCACTTTAACATCAAGGAAACAGATGTTAATGCAGTTGTTATTCGAGGCCTGGATACCAAGACCAAGAACCATGATTTTTTCTCCACCAAGGGAAATGGTTACATCAAAACTACAAATGTTGTTGAAACCACGGACGATGACTTTGATTTCTAAGGAGGCATCATGTTAGTTGTTTACATATCCAAAACTGGAAAAATTGATCGTTTTATCGAAAAAATCGGTCACTTCTCTACCCTAAAAATCGAAACAGGGGATGAGGTTGTGACACAGCAGTTCATCCTGATTGCCGGTACAATTGGCTTTGGCGAGGTTGCACCTGAACTAAAAACATTCTTAAAAAACAATCACAAATTCCTGCATGCAGTAGTCGGCAGCGGGAATAAAAATTGGGGCAGCCTGTACTGTGCCGCCGCCATCAAAATAGCCAAGAGGTTCAATGTCCCTCTGCTTATGAAATTCGAAAGTGCGGGGAATACTCATGACATAGAAGAATTTAAAAAGATATTAAAGGAGGTATCATGACATATCCGTTCAGGCTTAAGCCACTGCCCTACCCAAGCAATGCCTTGGAACCATTTATCGACCAACAAACTATTGAGATTCACTATGGCAAGCATGTTCAGACCTATGTCGATAATTTGAACAGAGTCATCGAAAATCGACCAGAGCTGCAACATATTGTCCTTGAGGAATTGGCGAACCATCAAGAAGCGGTTATCCGCAATAACGCAGGCGGTATTTACAATCACGATTTGTTCTTTTCATGCCTTGCCGGCGGACATCAGATTGACGAGGATATGAAATCAAAATTAAAAACCGCCGCTTTATCCGTGTTCGGCTCGGGCTGGGCATGGATTGTCCGTGACCCGGACGGCGAACTGCAAGTTCTTACCACCCCTAACCAAGATCCACCTGACCTGATGAAATTCACCCCGATTCTGAACATCGATGTGTGGGAGCATTCCTATTACCTAAAATACCAAAACCGTCGTGCAGAGTATATTGATAATTGCCTCTCACTCCTCACTGGTGTCAAAATTGTCAATAACAAGGCGGCGATATAAATCCCGCCCCAAGTCGGTTTTCAGTCCATATTGACGCTGATTCCACTCTGCTTTGGCCCCTGAGTTGAACTTGTCGGGATGAAGACCTAGGTACTTATAAAATTGGAATACTGTTTGAATCGTGGCGATGTCACTAACCAAACGGGAGTCAGCTGTTTTTTGTTCATTATATTCCTCCCACAACTTGTAATACTCGTCCAGGTTAGAAAGTGACGGATATGTACCCCGTAACATCAGCTGCTTCATTAACTTGTCCTCGTACTCGGCATCAAATCCCTTTTTTGCATTCTTGCCCAATTTTTGCATATTTCCCAGCTCTACCGCCGCCAAGTCATGAATAAGCAACATTTTAAGAACCTTATCCTTGTCATGATGCCCCCAGTTCCCTGTCTGTGGAATATACAAGAGACATATCAACATAAGCCCTATCGTATGCTCGCCGATACTCTCGGGATCTGGGATACCAGCCTCAACCCACTTGGTCCGCTTGACCTGTGCAGATTCCGAGAATTTGTTGACAAAGCTGGCTTCTATCGGAATATCCTCCCCTTTGAGGAATTTCTCGAAGTCCTGCTTAACCGCAGACAAATACAAATTGAATTTTTCGAACTCTATATCTTCTTCCCTAGTTTGCAAGAACTTGTCAATATATGTAATGACTCTTTTAATATAACCCTTGATATCAAACTTGCATTGCACTAGTTTCCCAGCGATTCGTGCCTGGGCCATTGAACATAATGTAAACAAATCTGCTTCTATCAGTGGCGACGGCAAATTCACCATCAGACTGCTCTCGAGAGATTTACAGAATATCTTGAAGATGTTTTCACCTATTTCATAGTTAGGTGTCAAATCCATTGCCTCCAGACCTGGTACATAGTTTTTCTTATCGCCTAGAAAACTAAGCAGGAATGCTCTATTTACTTCGTTTGCTATATCATTTGTCATTAATGTATCAAGAAATTCATGAAGAATTTTCTGTTCGCCCTGTACGATAAATGCCATGGATAACAGCCGTAGACAAAGTAAATCCTCTTTGTACTCTTGCTTGTCGCTGTATAGATTTTTCTGCAGTTTCTCTTTGACCTCTGCGGTGAGAGAAGTATAGTAATTTCGCAAAAATTTTCTGGCAACCGCAGAGCCACTTGGCGAGCGCATACTGCTAAGACACAGGAACGCACCGCACCGTCCTTCGTAACTGAATCTACCATAATTTTCTGTTATAAATTTAAGCACAATTTCTTCATCATTGTTTGATTGAGCAAACTTGGATATTACAAACCTAATAACATGTTTTGGCAAAATGATTTCGAAGAATGACACATCGCCATCTTCCTGAAAGTTCTTAACCCTATTAACATATGCAGTTGCCAGAAAAAAATCGTTAAAGAAACTGTGCCGCTTCAGGAGATATAATGCCTTTGTAGTAGTCTCGTCATCCCTGAATTTCTCATTCGTATAATTATAGGCATAGGTGATCTCTGCGATTTCGTTGATTTCATCCTCGCATAACTTATAGTCATTTACAAGAATATTTTCAACCCAATAATGGATATCGTACAGATTTAAATCGCCCTTGTTAGCAATATTCTGGAATACTCTGATCAAGAACAAGTCAATACTATAGAATAATCTCTCATCAAAATATTTAAACAGCTTTGCCAGTTCTTGCCCGTCCTCCCCAAGCTCGATTAAGATACCTTTCAGGTCACTCACCTTGTCTGTGTCTACAAGATCAACAGGGTAAAAATTAAGCCTTCTGTCTGGCCTGCCATCGGCCAATGGTATGTTCTTACGATCTCTGCTTCTGCCTATTTTTGAGACCGTAGATGAATCAATCGCAACAACACGGGGCGAGTTTTCGACAAGAGAGAGCTTCTTTGCAAAAAGTTGATCAGCCGACACTTGCTCTATTGAAGAATGCGAAGCGAACTCTGACAAACCAAAGAACAGGAAGATCGGAGTCAACTGGTTCTTTGCAACAACTTGATGAATCAAGTCTACATCCTTGTCTATTCGATTTTCTAATTCCGCACGATTTAATTTTTCCAATGTTGTAAAATCATAAAAAATCGGAAACAACTTTGACTTGCCCGCCCTGTACTCCTTAAACAAAGTTAAATACAGGCACTGCATAAATCTGTACTTACCCGTTCCATACGGGCCATTAAGCTCCAGGAGATATCCATTATCTCTGAAATTCTTAACCAATTCTTCAAAGATATTCTTCCCGGGTCCTATATCTGGGCTGAAGATACTTACCAGTCTCGTGTATTGCTCCTGTATCTTTGGAAACTCCAGTTTATCCATTAAAGACTTCATTCGCTGGAACTCGCCATCTTTTGTTGTACGCATGGCAACGGCATCCATTTTTGTATTAAACCCCTCGGATAATTCAATAACCGCATTCAACAATTCCTCTTTAGACATTTCCAATTTGGGCGTAATAATCGCTTCTGCAGGCTTATCGACTACCTCGAATGTACTAGCGGACAATTCACGAACAAGATGGTCTATAAACGCATCTTCATCCTTGAAACGACTCTTGAAAGTTATCTGAGTTGCATTCAAATGTAACTTGGCTCCCCCAGTGATTTCAGCATCGTCGATACTGATTGGAATTAACCCCATCTTACCGCTTGCATATTCGGACTTTGCCATACCAAGTTCATCCATACAAAATTGTGACTTCAGAGAATTTTCTGACAGAAAAATGATAAAGGTTTTACACCCAGATAGTTTCTCGGCAATAACATCGCTCCAGCGTGAGCCTGAATGTATCCCTCCATCAAACCAAAAGCGACAGCCCCGCTCCTTTAACTTTTCCAAGATTGGGAAAATTTTATCGCTGTCTGCATGGGCATAGCAGATAAAATTGTATGGATGTTCTCCGTTATATGCCTCGATTGTTTTCATGTAGCCATGATACAACAATTGTGATATTCTGTCGATATGTTTGAGGTGATTTTTTCGATTTTTACAATCTTGGTTGTAATGGGAATTTTTATTTTTTACTTCTTCTTTAAGAAGAAGGGAACCAAGGATTGGTTTTACGCATTTTATTTCGTCTTGATTTTGGGGATTGGAGCAATCCTGTATCTGCGGGCGATTATTTATGGAGGGTACGAAGGTTCGATAATACTACTATTTGGGCAAGCGTTCATGGGATCTATCAGGTCATTCACGGGATATTTAAATTCCTATGATTTGGCTCCATTGGCCGAGAGTCGTCCCCTTTTCGCCATTGCCGCATTCCTGCATTATATAGCGGCGGTATGCCTAACCTTCCTTGTAGCAGTCCAAGTGTTCGGTAAGAATCTTCTGAACCGAATTAGCGTATTCTTTAATTCGTTCAGACAGAAGTCCATCATCATAGGAGCAACTGACCAGGCAGAGATATTTCTTGGAAACTTTAATCAAAAATCAAAAAAACGAGTAACCGTTATACTCGAGACCCCCGACCTTAAATCCATGCTCATCTTTCAAGGCTTTCGTGTAGTAGTCATACGCAACGATGATATTGAAGCGGCATTAGTTACTGCAGGATTAAACCGCCCTAAACGCCTAACACGAATTATTTCTATGAGCGAAGATGATGAGATAAACCTGCAGGTCGCCCGAGTGGTCGCTGCTTCCCCTAACCAAAACCTGACTGCACACATCATGTACAAAAATCTCGAGCGTGCCGAACACTTTACATTCGCACAAGCTGCCCATGGTCGCGTCAGATTCTTTAACCCTTATGAAGTCAGAGCACGAAAATTCATGCGTTATAACCCCATAACAAAACTTATCCCATCTGACTGGATAAATACAACAAAAGCTCGCCTAAAGACTGAGGATGAAAACGGCCTAAGCAGGCCATACAGCATCGCCCACTTGTTCGTTGGATTTGGCCCTGCAAACAGGCAATTGATGAAACAAGCTATCTGCAATTATCAACTATTAGGTGTTGACTTTAATGCAATCGTATTTGACCAAGAAGCAACTAAACTAGGCGAGCAGTTTCGCAATCGGGTCGAAAATATGGAGCACAACCCCCAAATTTTCCTGCCATGCCCTGCAGAACATTTAAGCATCAACTTCCTACAAAAAGATTGTCTAGGTGCGGACTTTTACAAAACATTAACACAGCATGTTGCCAAGTTGGACTTTGCGACTGTGTTCATTTCTTTGGGGGACGATAAACTGGCAGCAGAAACGGCACTAGAGATTCGCTCAAAACTTTATGCAAAAAATCTGCATAATCGTGTAAAAATCTTTGTGAAGTTAAGCAAAAGAAACTCTGCACTAGCAAAAATTTGCGAGAATATTCAAACATTCGGAATACCGCACGAAGTCCTGACAAAGAAATATATAATTGATGCCCAACTGGATATCGAAGCGAAAAGAATTGCGGCTATTTATGGCACCCCGTGGGAAGAGTTATCCGAGTTCAAACGAGACAGTAACCGTTACGCAGCACTGTCTACACAAGCAAAATTAAACCTCCTTGGATTCGACCAAGTAACAAAGGAAAATTTCGAAGATTTTTCAAAGGCCTACGATTTGGGAACTTCCCTTAGACTGCGGAAAATACGAGAGGAAGATAAAAAATTCGTTGACCTTTTCACCGGCGAAGACACTGCTAGGAATAACTTGGCCCGCCTAGAGCACCAACGATGGAACGCCATGCATCTAGCAAATGGGTGGGGTCAATTGGAAAAATCGAAAATCGATGGAATCACTCGCCAAGACCCAGACGCAAAAAAGCACGCCTGTATTACGACACTTGAAGGACTAGTTGAACTAAGGCAGATCCAAGCCACTGCCCTCCTTAAAAATAAAGTTGTCAAGACAATGGACGAAGCATTGCTGCAGGTAGATACAATGCATATAGATTTCCAAGGGATGGATTTCTTGAAAGGAGCACTATGAAAAAAAAATTTAGATGGACACTTGCAAATATGCCCGACCAAACAGGCAAAGTTGCAATTGTGACAGGGGCGAATACGGGACTAGGGTTCGAAACCGCCCTACACCTTGCCAGCAAAGGGGCAAGTATTGTTTTAGCAGTACGCAGTCTTGAGCGAGGACAAAAGGCAATTGACAGAATTCTGTCAAAAATACCAACAGCTGCCCTATCCCTTGTTAAACTTGACTTGGGCTCCCTCGAATCCGTAAAGAGTGCTGCTAAGGAGATTCTTGAAAAGCACCAACAAATTGATATATTGATAAATAACGCAGGGTTAATCACAAGCAAAGGGGTTACCCAAGATGGATTCGAGCTGCTGCTCGGTGTCAACTATCTTGGGCATTTTGCATTAACAAATCTTCTACTGGATAGGATTACCGCCACAGCAAATTCACGAATAATAAATGTTAGTAGCGTCATCCACCGCAAATCAAAACGAAAGTGGCTTGAGATGGATTTCAATGATACTTCCTTACGCTCGATGCAAGCATATTCCCGCAGCAAGCTTTGCAACCTCTTGTTCACATACGCTCTTCAACGAAGACTGCTGGGCACCACCACAATATCTGTTGCCGCACACCCAGGGATAGCATTCAGTGAAGTCATTCGTGATT
>WRBH01000013.1 GCA_009784665.1 Bacillota bacterium
GGGCGGGGGCTGTTTTGGCGGATATTATTCGTTCGCGTGTCATCCCAGTCGCGAGGCTGACGGAGATTTACAGACAGGAGGGTGCTTCGGCGATTGTTTTGAATGCTCATGCAATAAATAATGGTGAGCTGCCTGATTTAACAAACGCCAGTTCAGATTTTTTTTATCGTAGGGCGGAAACTTTGTTTAAGTCAAAATGTGAGGTCGTATCTCTTGCGACAACACGGATTCCGAACTATTTGAAGATTTCGCCAGAGCAAATCCAGGTGCTTTGCCCGATGAAGGCGGGCGAGGTAGGGATGAATAATCTGAACCTGGTCTTGCAAGAGTCTTTGAATCCTGCCTCCCTGGACAAGGATGAGTACGAATATGGGTCAACTATATATAGGAAGGGCGACCGTGTCATGCACACCAAAAATAGCTACAGTCAAGAATGGATAAAAGGTATGATCGGCGGGGAGGGCATCTTTAACGGTGATATCGGAATAGTGGCTTCTGTCAACCGCCAAAACGGCGAAGTTGTTGTTGAGTTAGAGGACGGAAGGGTAACGACATATGCTCGCACGGATTTAAATAACTTGGTTTTGGCATATGCTATTACCGTTCACAAAAGTCAAGGATCCGAATTTGATGTTGTTATAATTCCGGTGACAAGTGGGGCGTATATGATTCTGACTCGGAATCTTTTATACACCGCCGTTACGCGCGCAAAGAAGATGGTCGTTCTCGTAGGTGACGAAAAGAATATCGAGAAAATGGTCACGAACACCTACACAAAAAAACGCCACACGATGTTAGCGGATTTCTTGGTCGAGATGAGTAGTAAGAGTAGGTTGTTATATGAGGGCTAGGAAGTTTCCTTGAATTGAAGTTGTATCATGCGAAAAATCGCTTGTAAAGTCTTGAATCATCTCATATAATATAGGTATGTTTGAAATTATGTTGGGCAGTTTATCCTTGCCGACGATTCTGATTATCGTCTGGGCGGCGGTTATTGCGTTGGCGTTACTGATCGAAGTGCTGACATATGACCTGGTGACGATATTCTTTATTCCATCTGGTTTAGTATCCTTGATTCTGGCTGCGACGATACCAAGTGACTTGTGGTGGGTGCAGCTGGTCGTGTTCGTAGTAATGTCGATCGTTATGATATTTACACTGCGACCTTTGTTGAAGAGGTGGTTGATCAAGCCAACAATCGCAACCGAGGTTATCGAAACGGTAGTCGGCGAGAAAGTAAGGTTGCTGATTGACGCGGTTGATGGAAAATCCCTAATCAAGATTAATGGGGTAGAGTGGACGGCACAAATCGAAGGTGGGCTGAACCTTGAGAAAGATGATGTTGTGGAAATAATTAAGAACGACAGTAATATATTCCTAGTCAAGCCAATCACTGCTGAAGAGAAGAAGTCGAATGCTTCATCAAGTAAAGAGTCAGAGGAGGGCGAAGCGGACGAGGCTTACGAAATGTACAAAAAAACACCCGATGAAATATACAAGAGGCCAGCAAGAAAAAAAGGAGGTAGCAAGTGAGGGCAGGATTAATGTTGGGAATGAGCCCAGGGGCAATCGCGGGAATAATCGTCGCGGTTATATTGGGTATCTTTCTATTAGCCGCTATCGGCGGATTCCGAAAGGTTCGTCAAGCAACCGCGGTTGTAGTTGAGCGACTTGGTAAATATCACAAGACGCTAGGTACAGGGCTAAAATGGGTCGTTCCAATTTTTGACAGGGCATTGCCTTCAATCTCCTTGAAGGAGCAAGTTGCGGATTTCCGCCCATCCGAGGTTATTACCAAGGATAATGTCAAGATGATGATTGACTCGGTGGTGTTCTTTCAGATCGTTGACCCAAGACTGTACACCTATGGTATCGAGCGTCCGATGCAGGCAATTGAAAACTTGACAGCAACTACTCTTCGTAATGTTGTTGGTGAGTTAGAGCTGGATGAAACACTGACTTCGCGTGAGATTGTTAACGCAAAAATGCGTGTGATTATTGACGAGGCAACAAACCCGTGGGGTATCAAGGTTCACAGGGTAGAGCTGAGAAACATTATGCCGCCGCCTGCGATTCAGGACAGTATGGAGAAGCAAATGCGTGCCGAGCGTGAGCGTCGTCAAGCAATTTTGCAGGCCGAGGGTGAAAAGCGTGCGAACATCCTTGTCGCCGAGGGTGAGAAGCAGGCCGCTATTCTTCGTGCGGAGGCCAGAAAGATCGCCCTTCTTACCGAGGCCGAGGGTCAGGCGGACGCTATTCGTAAGATTGTTACCGCCAAGCCTGACGCTGCGTACCTAACCCTTCAAGGGTTTGACGCACTGAAGACTCTTGCTGATGGTCAATCAACAACCTTGATTGTTCCAAGCGAGATCCAAAACATTGCTGGTATGTTCGCCTCAATGAGTAAAGTGCTGGATAAGACTAAAACCAAGTAAAAAGGTTTGACAAAATAAGACTAAATCCCCGATAATAGTAACAGACTATATTGGGGGTTTTGTTTTGAGCAGACGAAATAAATTTATTTTGGCTGGACTTATTGCCGTAGTGGTGATAGGCATTATTGCCATTGTTCTTGCGTCGGGCGGTGGAAATCCTATGGCCAATATTCGGGTGGAGACAAGTCGCAGCCAGATCCAGCTAACTATGGAGATGGAGCAAGACGAAGCAGGGCACACAGTGCCTGTGCAGACTTTCTTTGCAGACTTTACCGCTAGGGTTAGGGGGGGGCCTAGTGTTGTCGGAAGTGATATTCATGCATACTCCTTAACTCCTTCCGTTGCCAGGGTCACACATGTATGGGGCAGTGGGGGAACTCGCAGTGTCAGGGTCCAGGCGGTCGATGGCGGTACGGCTTATATCAGGGTAATGAGTGCGGGTGGAAATGCTTCGACAATCGTCACAGTCACTGTTGATATTGTGGCGAATGCCATCGAAACTCGCAATGATATTCACTTTGGGATAACCTTGCCGAGTTCAAGTTCGACTTACATAGACTTTACTGATCCACATTTTTACTTTTTCCCGACAACTTCTGGCAGGAACTTTGATTATCGTCCAAATACCCGGGTTTCGGATGTGGTCTTTGCGCCAGCTGTCGAGTCTGAGGGCGTAGAAATAGATGGTACAAGATTTGTTATAACAAACGAGGCTCCAATTGGGGCGTTCGAGGTTCAAGCTCGACTGCCTGTGACGCGTGCACATCCCGAAGGGGCAACATACTCGTTCTTTGTTCATGTTTTCCCACAGTTTGCCTCGGTGGCTGTTAATAATTTAACCGACACGGCGGTAGAGAGAAATCTTGCAAGTCTGGTGCGAAATAATCCGAACGCAGGGCATGCTTTTAATGAATTCCAGGTTGATGTGGCGGGCGGCCCGAATTATGGGATTCGCCTTGCAAATGCTAATGCAACGCTTGTTCACGATACTGAGCCTACCGCAGACGGTCGCTTTATATTAGTAGCAAATGTCGAGGGTATAACCCATGTTGATGTGGTTGTCTTCCCTACGGTGACCTTGACTCGTGGCGGTATTACAAGAACCGTTGAATTCAGCGGGCCCCAGCATCGCCATATCCAGCACATAGAGCGAATTCGTGTAGAGATACGGAATGTCTTTACGAATACTCTAGAGTTTGATCAAGATGAAATATTCGCATTTGCATCACCAGGCATGGTTGATAGATTTGAATTCGGTTTGACAATAGGAGACAATCTGAATGTCAACAGAATCCCGTCTGCTGAGAATAATGATAGGGTTTCGTTTAGGCTGTTGAATCTTCCTGCATCTCTCTCGGCAGTTGCACATTGGGAGATTATCTCGATTGTGTACTCGATGGGTACGGGGGCAGGTACATTAATGCGTCAGGAGCATTGGGATGCAGGTGTTCCGTTCGGGGCGAATTTCTCCATAGCAATCAGTACTATGATGTTGCCCTCTCAGATAGAGGAGCTGATAAACGCTCCAAATTTAAGGCTTGAGGTGTTCAGCATCACCCAGTATGTAAGTGGGGTGAATATAGGCCAGTCCGTAGCAAGGACAGACATAAGGTTGTATGCCTTGCATTCGGTAACTTCAATAACAATGCCCGAGACTTTGTTCCCGGTATTCGGGTCTGGGGCGGGTTTCAGGTTTGAGTTCGAGACTAATTTACCTGCAGGGGCAACCATTAATATCGGTCACTTCTCTTGGGGTTTCGAGGCTGAAGGTATATTTGATATCGTTGGCATAAACCGTCTTCCAGGCGGTCAGTTCGAGGCATACCTGTACATTGTTGATTACGAGGGTGTCCTAATAGGGGAGAATTACAGTGGTTGGATAGGGTTCGTAAATGGGCTTCGACACGAGTTTAATATTCATGTCCTGGCACGATTGCAGAGTCTTGAAATCGGTATACGAAATATCAGTGGTGGGCATATCTTTAATCATCCTGATAATCATCCTGAAAGTGGGCCTGTAACATTTAGGCTTCGCGAGTATGTTAGGGTGGGTGGAATCTATCAAGTGCACTTATCGCCAACGCCAACTAATGCTTCAGTTTCAATAACTATGAGTGGGCACGAGTCTCTCAATATAGAGAACTTTCTATTTATGCCGACGATGGAAGGTGTGTTTACGCTGGCGATTAATCTGACATCAATCAGTGCAGCTGTGTTTCCGCCATTGTTTCCAACGATGCTGGAGATAACCATAATTGTTATTAATCCAGTAATCAATATGTGGCTGTCAAATAATCAGATTGATGTTTTGGCGGACAGGACACTTTCACATTTCCGAAACATACCAAACAACTATCGCGATTCTGTCTTCGGGCCATTGCGTATCGAAACCCAGCTGGCACACACGACCCAAGATACAACTGCTCTTGGGTGGAGGCAAGTGCAATTTTCTACAGATACAGAATGGAGTTATGAAGGTATCGGGCAGGCAGGTCGCGATATTACCGTGGCCCAGTTAGATGATCTCGAGTTCGAAGTACAGGGCCACTTTGCAACAACAGGATTTATGCCAGTCAGCTTCGCAGTCTCCCAGATATTTCACTATAGACTGTCCGAAGGTGGGGCACTTCGAACTTTTGTGATCCCATCGGCTCAGGATTTACAGTTTAATATCCGGGTATCTAATGCATCAATGATTGATGTAATCCAGCCACTGACCGCTAGGCATCATATGAACATCATAATAGAGCACTCTGGACAGGTGCCTACCGAGCAGGCAAGGGTCACCCCATATCCAACACTTGTACATAATCCAAGGGTTGGGTTTGCGTTTATGGTAAATGGTACAATATTTGACGGCGAAAATTTGATTCAAAGTATTTACTGTCCTATAGGAACTTTGATGGCAACTGTGAATGATCAGGGTGTTGTAGCGGCACATGCTACGAACTTGCGTCCAGAACCTGATCCAGATATAGACATTGATTTGGTCATTTTCGCGTTTGACAGTATTCGACGAAGCGCAGGTGACGAGTTGCAAATGCCGTCTCGATTTATCATAAAGAGTGTTTTCATTTATGATCAGACATTGCCAACAGGTATATTTCTTATTGAGGATATTGAGGATTGGATAGACTTGATGGGATTTGTGCGGCCTGCGATAACAGACCCTCCTGTTTGGGTCGCTGGTCAGCCGTTCATTTATTATGGTCGTAACCCACTCCGAAATGTCATCGAGGGGCATTTCCGTATGGGTGCGGATCTTGATTTCAGTGGCCGCCTATTTGCACCTATTCCACGGTTTGAGGGAACTTTGGTCGGAACACGAACCTACAGGATGGCTGGCGGAATTCAAACCGAGCGATACGAGATCCAAAACCTAAACATAGTTGCGGGTAATCTCACGGGTATTAGAAATCTCAAGTATATCTGGGTAGACGGTCAAGAGCATTATGGGCTAATTGCTCAAAACCATGGCCATATCAGGGGGGTAGGATTTACAAATGTAAATCTGTCTGTCCAGGCACGTGCGCTAAATGCCCCAACCTCGGGTCGAACCGCGAATATGGGGGTTGTTGCTGCTGCGAACTTTGGTACAATAGAGGATGTTGCTGTAGAAATTCCAGACGGACGATATGCCATGGGAAACTGGGAAAACCTGAATATAGGTGGAGTTGTGGGTGTTAACCGAGACACGGGTGAGGTCATAGAGTCTAACGAACTATCTGTATCGGGTTTGTTGCGTATAACACACAGTGGTGAAGATACTCAGCACGCTGTTAATATAGGTGGTATAGCGGGCATAAACCAGGGCTTGATCCAGGGGCTGGGGGGCGGTGATATACTTGGTCAAAACATATCGATAAACTCCATGATTACCCTGATGCTTACCGCAACAACACAGACGACAGTTCCTGACGGACATGATCAGAATGTTGGTGGTATCGCGGGATTGAACGAGGGCAGCATAACCGAGGTTTCTAGTGAAAATGTAATATTTAACTCCAGTCGTGGAAATAACGGTGGGGTTGTTGGTACGAATTGGATAGGGGCAACTCTGACGCATTCGTACTCGACTGCAGCGATTTATGCACGGGGTGTCCTAGGTGGCGTAGTCGGCGTAAATAGGGGAACGGTGCAAAATGCGTATTTCGATCTGTATATGAATCCAGAGATTCGCCGAGTACTTGCCGAAATTTTGTTTGTTAATATGCCGAACAATCCTGCAACTAATCATTTTATAACTAATCCATTCTATGCAGGATTAATAGTCGGCCCAGATATCCGAAACGCTGACTTTACTGCCCGTCAAACCGTTGTAGGTGGCGTCATAGGGATTAACAGTGGAAATGTCGAGCGAAGTTTTGCAAGCAGTATTTTCACAAACAGAAGTTACTTTGGTGACAGAACTGTCTTGGGCTTGCCGTATCGAGGTGACATTTATATCCACGGTGCACGAGGTAACGGTCAAGTTGTTGTTGGTGGTGTAATAGGAAGGCAGGAAGGAACAACAAGTGTTATCAGCCGTGTTCACAGTAACTTGTTCATTAACTACTATAACGCGGGTGTTCCAGCCTCTCCAGTCATAGGGGGGGTGATAGGCGAGCTAGCCGCCGGCAGCAACATCACTGTGATTGCTGCGTACTCGTATAACTACTATAACATTAACGCTTATGCATCAGGGGATGCTGTTGTGATTGGTGGAATTATTGGGCGATCGTTCACCACTTCATCCAGTTTCCATTTGAATTATACTGTATTGACAGCTGCTCAAGTAAACGGTATCAGTATCGCCAGTGTTCAGCAACAGGTAGGTACAGGTCAAATGCCAACTTTTGGTGGATTCCAAAACAGCCAGGCTGTCTTGTCTAATCCTGCGTGGCTTATTCCAGGCTGGAGCAGTGGCGGACACTTGGCGAGTACGCACTTTATGGCTGATCTAGGCGTATTCCAGTTCCCAGTGCTGCAGGATGTATTTCCAAATGCAGGCAGGCCATTGATTATCGCGACACCGCAATCCATTGGTTTACATCTCCGGGACTACGATGAATATAGGCAGCTCCCAAATAACAGAACAGGTTTTGGGTATCAAAACGACCGTGGTGGGTTTAACTATATTATTCCTGGCGGCGATAATGCAGAAGATAGGGCATTGTTGTTCTTGACGACTGGCGTTATGCCGACGCAAGGGGTCAGGGCAAACAGGTATTGGATCGCAGACTTGTTTACTATAGATGTCAACCCAGCCGTTGCCGCTGGGCGAGTTGCAATAACACTTGAGGGTTCGTCTGCGGTTGCCAGATTGAGATATGTTGTCGAGGGGGGGATAAGGATTCACTTCGTGGATGTCCTGTCTCCTGGGCACTTTGATATCGTTGTAACAAGCACGCGCCACGAACGCCTGTATGATAGTTCCACTGGTCTGCCATTGTACCCGCAGGAGCGAATCACATTTGATGTAATTCCGGGGATAACCCAGCAAACGGTTCACCGTGAGCCGCTTGGGCCACATGCGTGGACGCATATCTCGCATAATCCTATTGCTTCGGTAACGCGGCCAATGCAAGTCCAGCGAAGTACCCAGTTCGCTTTGCGTGCCGAAGTTGACGGAGTCGGCTGGGGGACTGCTGCGTTTCGCAATGGTTTGCCAATCACGAACGGGGCTCAGCAGCAATTATTAAACCTGGCTGCGTATGATTTTGATTTCTTCCCATACTTTGAAATTGGTGGAGTTCGTTTTGAGGCTCGCACCCTGATGACCAGCATTACTGTGAATGTGAGAGTCGGTGCAATAAAACTTGAAATTAATCAGGAGGAGAGCCAAATTGATGGCATGACCGCGGCAATATTCAGTGGCACTCTTATAACTGATGTAAGGCAATTTGCTCCATGGCAATTGGCCACACAAACCGAGGAAGATAGAAGAAACGCCCTGATGGAGTTTGTGCGGTTTAACTTCAACTCCGACATAGCTAACGGGGATATCAGTGAAACGCTTTTCGCAGGTGGAGAGAGACAGACTTCGGTGACGGTTGATGAAAGGCACGAGACAGGGCGTGAGTTTGACATAGTATTTACGCTTGAAGTAGAGTCAATTGATCGCCACTATGTATTTGTTCACGCTGCGAATGACTATCAGCATGTTGGGCACTTTGAATATAGGTTCAATATATATGTATCGATTTCGGTGGGAGACCTAAGTGTCGTTGACGCTATAGGCAGTGGTTTGACTGGAATAGTAAGTGTTCACGAGCAACAATACCCAGCATCGCCCGCAAGGCCACTAATCCACGCAGGAAACCCAGATGCTCCTAATACCGCAGAGCTGACAATTCAAAGGCAGCAGTTGCAGACCGTTGTTACAACACACTTCAGCGAGACGCAAGGACTAATAGGAGAGGGAGGGGCTATCAGTCGTTTCCGTCTAATTCCTCATCAAAATCCAAGCGAGAATATACACTCGGATTCGGGAACCAGAAACGAGGGTGGAATCCTGACGATAAACACAGTTCCAGCATTCAGCAGAATTGAAAGAGTAACCTTACATACAGACCCTGTGTATTTAAATCTTGGGACTTTGATAGAGCCAGAGTGGGTCTCCTGGGAGATCGCACTTGTCCAGCTTGTATATAATACGGGAACTGGGTTATATGAACATTTTGGGCATGCGATACAAGGCGAGCTTATTCAAGTATCTACGGTAACCTATGTGCCAGGTCAAGGTAGGGTATATTCCTGGGATGGCAGATTCCATGTGCGAACATATGTGAGGGCGATTGATCATGGTCATGAAATCCCGGAAGGTGAGCAGTTCGACATTGAAATCAGATTTTATTCAATAGCTACACAGCCATTAATCGAAAATATTAGGTTATTCTCAATCGCAAGACCAGGGCTGTATTTCCATTTTGATGACCCGCACACGCCAACTGATCGTTCAGTGCAGGCTGTTGGAACCAATAGGGTGTTCAGTATGCATTATTTCGGAGATGTTCGTGTAGATTGGGCAGATGCATTTGATGTCGTGGTGACTAATGGTGTGCCAGGGGCAACAGTAGTACACAGGCCAGAGCTAGGAGCCAACTTCTTTGAGCTTCGTCTAACATCTAACGAAAACCTGGTTGGTGAAAGTGTTACAATAACCTTTGAATATGTCCTTTTCTCGAACGGAAATTACGAGGAGAGGTTTGCAACCTTGACAATAGCTGTAGCCTTGTTTAGAATTCAGTCCTTCCATATAGACGGCTCTAACACGGTTACTTTGATAAATAATACTCGTCGTTCTCTTGACCTTCGGATTACTACCCAGCGATATCGGGGTCATCCAGATAATCCGAACACTACACTTGTTGACAGAATTGATGAGGCGATTCGACTGTTCGAGCAGCAATTGAGATCTGGAGCGTTTGCCGAGTCATTGCATATTTATGGTAGGCGTCTGGGTGAAGAATTTGCGCTATTTAATCACCAGTTAAATATGCAGGGAACATATCAGCAATATTTCCAGAATGATGTTGGCCCACATTCAGGCAGGCGGGACGCATTAAACTTTTTCCTTGGCCGAGGTGATGACTCGGGTGTCAAGTTTATTAGTACTGGCCTTCGGGGGGCTGAGACAAACTTTATGGATGTTGTAATGGTCTTTACGGTCAGGGCCGATGGCAGCTTCAATGTTATCTCGGGTGATGCGGATGGCATGAGAATTAGAACCGCATTTAATATCGTAACTGTTGCAAGAAGTGACGAGGCTAATCCAATTCCAATTACAACCTATGCTCAACTTAGGTCATTGGCGGTTCAAGAGGGGCAGCACCTTATATTAATGGATGATATTACTATCAACGCAACAAATTGGCCATCGCCTGTGAATTTTAATGCGGCATCGTTGGATGGAAATAATTTCAGAATATTTGTAAGCGGTATAGGGATTCCCGAACCAGCGACACCTGTGGCTTCTGCACAAAATAATATAGGAGTATTCGGCGAGATTGCGGTGAACTCGGTGATCAAAAACCTTAACCTTGTTTTGCCTGAAGGGTTTGGATACGAAGGGGCTCAAGGTGCTCTTACAATCAACACAAGTACTCTGGGCGAGCAGGCACAAATAAATGTAGGTGTCTTAGCGGGCATTAATCGCGGGATTGTTACTAATGTAGCCGTTTTGACCAATGGTATGTTTAAGGAGGATGAAAATGGAATCTGGGTTGCCGACTTCTCACGAGAGGGTTCGGTATTCGACAGCAGGGATGCCTTTCGTCGAGCCCCAAGCAGGTTGGAAGTCCTTGTTAATAATGCATCAGGTAGAATCAGGGTCGGAGGTTTGGTCGGGTTTAATATGGGGGAGTCAGCAACAGTCCAAGGCGTAATTACAAACAGCCGCGTTTTAATAGATGTGTCCCTGAGACCAACGCATGCGGCTACAGCTGTACATATGCAACATTCCAGCCTGGGAGGTTTTGTTGGTGAGAACAGAGGAATAATAACTTCCAGCTTCTTTCGTGATGGGAATGTAACAAATGCAACCAGTCCTCAGGGGGTTGGGGGAGCCGCGAATGTTCGTACGGGTGGATTCGTGGGATGGAACAATACAGTGGGCCCTGCAAATGCTCCAACTCCTGGAGCAGGTGGACATCGAGGCTTAATAAGAACAAGCTACATTATGGGAGGACTCAGCAGTCTGAATACCCAAGGCTTTGCTATGGCGGGCGAAGTAATAGCCGAGCATGCAAGTGCATCCTCTGCAGGTTTTGTATTCCAAAATAATGGAATTATCGAGGATGTTTACACGAATATAAGGGTATCAGGTTCTGGTGCATATCGTTCGGGTTTTGTCCACCAGAATGCGGGCAGCGGACTGATATCAAATGTATTTGTTAACAATAACCCAATACAAGATATTCCTGGAGAGTTCGACTTGTTCGCAAATATGACACTGGCAGGTCTTACCCAAAACATGGCGGGTTTTGTAAATAATGTCACGACAAGTGTATTTGGTTCGCGTGGTGGTGCAGGAGGTATTGCATGGCGAATAATTGCTAGCCCCAGCGATGCTGTACTAATGAGCAATTTTGAAGGATTCTCGCTGTCTGCTCCGTGGGAGGAGAGCCGCCCTAATATCTGGCATATGACAAGGCAAGGCCCAAGATTGGTCTCTGCCGACCACATAGCGGTATCCATCAGAGTCCTTGAACCATTCGAGGTCGAAATAGACGGAACAATGCGTGAAGTGGTCAGCCCTCACCAAGATTACGCTCCAGGTACAGTCAATAATCCACTGGTTCTAACCAGAGGAGAGCAATTTAATAGAATGATATTTGAGAACAGTCGTGCTGCAGAGGCAGGGCAGAGGCCCTTCACTCCGGAAGGAACTCCGAATTTCGTTGATTGGAATCTTAACCTGTTCGACGGGTATATAAGGTTAGCAAACAACATAGACTTGTCTGCTGTAGATATCCAAACATTCCAGCTGATTTTCAGAGGGCAACTGGACGGAAATGGTCTTGCAATACGGGGCATCCACATTAACGCTGCCTATAATGTTCCGGGCCAACATCCACTTACATCCCCGTTGCGTGAAGATGGCGGGCTGCGAAGTGTTGGATTGTTCAGTCGTCTTGAAAATGCAACAATCAGGGATACAAACTTCTCGTTCATTGGCGGTACATTATTATTCGCGGTTAACGCGACTAATGCAACATACGCAGGTGGCCTTGCAGGGATCGCGGTAAACAGTAATATCGTCGATGTAGACCTGCAAGGAACTGTCCCAGTCGTTGGAGAGCATATAGTCGGTGGTGTCGTTGGTGTTGTGGTAAACTTTAACTACGAGGAAAATGAATATGATGGTGAATTCAGCGAAGGGAATATGGGCGAGGTCTTCAAGATCGAAAATGTGACATCAAACTTGCCTTTGTTCTCACAAGTTCGAAACCTAGAGGATGTAGATATAGTATTCGAGGATGCCTCAAGGTACATGTCATATAACTTTAACCAGCAGGGTATCGCGGGCGGTCTAATAGGTGTCATAACGCATGATATCCGTGATGGTAGGCTAGGGGATAATGACGAGCACCTGTTTATGCGCGACCGTAACGGGAATATCATTCCCCAGAGTGCAGTTCATCATATCCCGCATAGGGTTTACCTTGACGCGGCTGTATTTGGTATTCCGCACGCTTATCACTTCAACATTCGAAATATCAGTACTTCGGGGGCAAGTATCTCAGCCGAGATTGTAGGAGGCTTGATAGGTGTTGTCGAGGATGGTATCCATGTTGACAGAGCACGCCTTGTGAACTCGGCAACAAACATATTGACGGGGAATTTCTATGTTGGCGGTATAACTGGAATTAATATGGGCAGATTGGTGAATTCCGAGGTTGCTGTAAATGCAATTACAATCGCGTCTAATGGGGTAGGATTTATCTTCCATCATGTAGCCCGCCATCACTTACATGGTATGACTGTAGGCGGATTCGCAGGATTCAACGGTGGCATTATTCAAGGTGGAACAATGAATACTGGAATTAACAACCTGAACATCATGCGCCTGGGGGGAATCGCGGGCGAGAACACGGGGAATGTAATAGGGACGACGGTTAACGGTGCTATGAATGGTGGATTTGAATTAGGTGGAATAATCGGGGCACAACACAGCGGTGGAACACAAAGTAGTAATACGGTTAATAATACCACAAATTTAATTCCTTCTGGAGGGCCAACCGATTTAATTGCCGAGCTATTCAGAAACGCCAGAACAGGTCCAATCAATAGTCCAGACTTGACAAGTGATCCATTTAGCCTTAGAATAAGCAGGCCAGGGTTTCCAGCGCGTGGATACGCACGAACAGCTTTCGTTGCGATTACCGTTGGTTACGGAGTCGGGAGGGGATAGTGAAGAGGTTTTTCACAAAAAAAGATGATATAAACAGTAATACCAAGATAGCCCTTTCGGCTTTGCTCATCGGTTTCTTTATTGTCAATAACAGGTGGTTTAGATTATCATTTATTCCGCTTATGCCATTTGATATTTCCTTTGCAATTGTCGCGGTAATTGTCGCGGCCTTTGTGATGGGGCCTGTTTGGGCTGCTCTTGTAGGGGGGCTGGGCGATTTGATCGCTGCGACTATATGGCCTATGGGTGGGGCGTTTAATCCTGCGTTTACATTAAGCTGGGTGCTGACTGGGGTTGTATTTGGGATATTCCTATATCGTGGACGAAATAAAACGGATAGACGCTTGGTAATTAATATGACTATTTCGATGCTTGTCGTTTATATTGCGATTAAACTGCTACTTGTATCGCTTTGGATTTGGTTGTTCTTCTCGGGAGGCAGGTCATATTGGGTGATTCTAGGGGTATTTCGAGCATGGCAACATGCTGTATTTATGGTTGTACTGTTTATTACCTGTTTTCCATTACTTAAGTTCTTGCGAAATCCAATAGAACGGTTTATAGTTATAGATAATGATAATACGGATGACGAAAGTGAGTTATTGGTACAGGGGGCACAGGAAGAATCCCGTCCTGACTGATTTTTCTCTTGAAATATCCGCGGGGGAGTTTATTGTATTAAAAGGTAGGAATGGTTCGGGTAAAAGTACGCTTGCTAGAATGATGTCTGGGATTACAAAGCCAAAACGAGGAGCCATTGAAATAGAGGGAGTGGGTAATTTTTTAGATTTAAGAAAAAAAATTTCAATAATTTTTCAAAATCCCGAGAACAACTTGTTATTTGATAAGGTTTATGATGATGTCGCTTTTGGATTAGAGAATTTAAAAATTCCAAAAAGCGAGCACGCCATACGCGTAGCAACGGCACTCGGTCAAGTAGGTCTAGCAGGGTTCGAGGGCAGAAGCACTTATGAACTAAGCGGTGGGCAAAAACAAAGAGTGGCAATCGCGGGGGTCTTGGCGATGAATTGCGATGTCATTGTCGCGGACGAGCCAACAGCTATGCTGGACACAAGCGGCAAGCAAGATATATACGAGCTGCTGTTGGAATTGAATCGGGCAGGCAAAACAATAATCCTTGCAACAAATATCGAAGAGGAAGCTAGGTTTGGGAGGATTATAAATCTATGATTTTTGCTATTTTAATTCTTTTGTTTTTTGCATTCTCGATCGGGGTGTTTTTTATCAGTAATTGGTGGATTTTACTTGGTATTGCGGGAATCCAAGTTTTGGCTATTTTTGTTTTACGAGTTTCTGTTTTCAAGGCAATTCGCAGCTTGCTTCTGGCACTTCCTTTCGTCCTGATGCTGTTTGGGTTTAATATGATATGGTTGGATTTAGAACACTCTGCCTCGATGGCTGCGAGATTGCTGATCATGTGTAATATGACTTTTATTTTTATGACGGCTGTTACATTTCTTGGATTTATTAAAGGGTTGCGTTTTTTTATGGGGCGACGGATCGCAGTAATGATCGCGGTGGGCGTTGCGTTTATACCTTTATTGCGGGACGAGTATCTGAAAATCCGCCAGGCAATGAACGCCAAGGGCAAGCGTAAAAGTCTTCGTATAACATTCCAGGTGGTGATGTATAAGGTTCTATATCGTGCGGGGCAATTATCGCAAACGCTTGAAGCAAAAGGATTTAAGTAGTAATATATATACTATATGAAAATAATGTGTGAGGTCAGTGTCCGGCATGTGCATCTTTCCAGTCAGCACTTGCAAAAGTTGTTCGGGATTGACGAATTAACCCCCGTCAGGGATTTGTCCCAGCCCGGTCAATATTTGGCGGCAGAGCGCGTCGACCTCGTTGGACCAAAGTCGACTCTAAAAAATGTTGCAATAATTGGACCGACCAGGGGCGAGACCCAGGTAGAGGTATCAATAACCGATGGTTTTGCATTAGGTCTGAAAAATATTCCCGTCCGTCAAAGTGGCGAGCTGGACGAAACGCCAGGAATAACAATAAGAGCCCTAGGCGGCGAAGCGGAATTACCAAGAGGTGTAATCATTGCTCGGCGGCATATTCATCTTGATACGAAGACAGCTGGCGAGAATGGTTTCACGGACGGTCAAATTGTAGGCTTGGAATTTGATACAGAGAGGGGGGGGCGCCTTGATGGTGCAATAGTCCGTGTCAGTGACAAGTTCGCACCCGCTGTGCATATTGATTCCGACGAGGCTAACGCAATGAGGTATATTAGCGGAACCTCTGTTTTCGTGTTGCCTTGACATAATTTAAGTTCTCGGGAATAACCTCGATAATTTTGATGCCAGGAATGTCAATGACTTTGCGTCCTGCGGGCGTTGTGTAGAGGGTTCGGGCGGATGTTGTGTGTTTGCCACTATCGCGGAACTTGCCTGTTTTGGTCTCTTTAGTTCGCAGTTGCAAACCTGTTAAGCTGTTAATTATTGTTGTTTTTCCTACGCCTGAGGAGCCCAGAAATAAGATACTCTCGTCTTCTTTGACAAGGTCGTAAATTTTCTCGACCTCACTCTTTTTTAGGGCGTTCATTTGTATTATGGGGATGTCTGGGAAATTTTCCGCAAGTGCATCCAGATAGGTCTGGGCTTTTTTAATTAGGTCGACTTTGGTTAGGATTACAGCGTAATTTATCTGCTGCTCGCCCCCAAGTTGCAGGAATCTCTGGATCCGATTGACCGAGAACTCTCTTGTCGCACTAGTAACAACGATAGCCCAATCCACATTAGATGCCAAGCCTTGGACACGATTTTTATAGATATCGTATCGCCCTATAAAATTCTTGCGTTCCTCGATTGACTGGATAAAATATTGGTCTTGGATTTTTTGTACATCAACAAAATCACCAACAACAGGTTTTTCGTCGGATTTGAAACTGTTGTTTATTATGCAAAATTGTCGCTCTCCCCAGAGGTCGACCTCGTATCCTGTTTTGTGTACGGCTGCTACTTGTCCTCTCATGGTTCTTTTGCATTATATCGTCTTTGGCGATGTTTCGCAACTTACTTTAGTTGCTTATAATATTTGACAAGTTTCTACAAACAATATATGATGGGAGTATCAAGATGAGAAAGTTAATTCTTGGGGGAATTCTGATTTTCGTTGTCATGGCAACAACCATGGGTTTTTCGCAGGCCCCAAGTCTAGGTACTCAGACAGACACTGGATTCCCCGCACGCTTGCACCAGTTCACAAGGCAGCAAGGGGTTGGCGGTGTAAGAGGAATGTATATATACAGGACTCAAGATAATTGGGATACACAGTATAACTTTAACGATGTCTTTGTTGGAAATATCCAAATTCACGAACCCAGTTTCCCAGCAATAGGGGCTCCTGCAGGAACGCGTCTTGACTGGGAGTTTGAAGTTGTCGAGCATATAAATGGTGATTGGATAGCAAGCAACGCGTTCAATATATTCCCAGTCCGTTCGGCACAATTTGGGTGGGGGGTTGAATATCATTTCAGAAAAGATTTGCCAAGAGGTTTGTATGGGATTCGGGCACGAGCATATCGTGAAATTATAAACATCGAAGAGGGAACAAGAGAGCGCATCAGAGCACAGATGTTTGATGATTTGGGAGAGACTGTTTATATCGAGTCGATATACGAAATTCTTTATGGTGATAGCGTCAGGTTCCTAGGGGCAAGTTCAGGTGGGCAAAATATTTTGCGCAGAGGAAATATTCCTTCGACTGTGACAATTCAGGTTGCACCTAATGGTGGAGCAATGGATATAGGCAGTCTGGAGCGAGACATCGAACATCATGTAGAGGGGTTTGTTTTGGGGCCGCTTGTTGGTGAAGTTCAATTAAATACCTGGAATATGAACATTCAAGTTCTTCGTAATGGCTGGGCAGTGCCAAACAGCGTCATCCCAGTAGTTAGCTTTGGGGATATCATATCGCTGGATTTATCTGGAGGGCTGTCTTATGCACGATATCTTGTTCGATTCTATCATCCATCCGACCCAGATGTTGTTGGAACATTTATGATCGATAATACTACAAACAGAATATATCGTGCTCCAGATATGTCAGGGGCGGTAGTGGCTATGATGGTTCTGGGAACGCTTGCAGCAGTTGCGGCTGCTGTGTTTTTCGCCGCACCCAAGATAATCATTGCAAAGCAAGAAAAGCGATATGCTCATCTGCAGAATGATCGCTATATGGCCGGCGAGGGTTCCAAGGTTGACAAGTCGTACAAGGCCCAGAGTGCCAATGAGTCCTTGCGGGCTGCAATGGGTAGGGCGGACACCGATGTCAAGAAAAAGACAAGGGCAACGGGATTCTTAGACAGTATTCGGGCAAGTCGGGCTAGGAGAGAGTTGGCGAGAGAGCACGGCATAACAATGGAGCAATATAAAGAGCTAGAGAAAAAGCACAAAGATCTTGAAAAAGCCAAAGAGACATCTCTCTCAGACTTCCGTGAGGCAATTGAAGAGAAAAAGGTGCAAGAGAAGGTAGTTAAAGAATATAAGGCTAATGATGGTTTTGACATGCTGGATTCCGTTGCCAGGGAGGCATCTGTCACCGACCACCAAGTGGTTCAAAGTGTTGTCCAACCTAATGTAGCGGGTGAGGGTAGTATCTTATCCAATCTGCGGGCAATGGCAGGCGAAGACGAGGAAACCAAGAGGGTTGCAGTAGCCGACAGCACATTTGCCGAGCCGCTTGTCGATACACCACTTGAAGAAGTGGTCAAGCCGAATTTGGAGCCGCTTGTTGATACCCCACTAGAGCCTGAGTCCCAACCAAAGCAGGAGGTAATAAAAGAAACCCCACCGCCGCCGGTGGGGATTCTGAGCAGGATTAGTAAATTAACCGAGGATTAATCAAGTTATTGAATTACGCCGAAGATTCTGCAAAGTGTCTCCAAGAATGCTTTCCCTGCCTTATTAAGAGTATTTTTGTTATACATTGCCTTTAGTGATACGGCAGGAAGCGATAGGGATGATATATCCAGTTTGTTGTCAGTTGCTTGAATATCCAGGCATATTCCGACACCTGCATCTTGGGCAACAAGAGACTTCATGGTCTCCAAGTCTGCGACAATTGCCAGGGGCTTGCCTAGTTTGGCCAATAAGGTTTTATCTCGTTCGAAGATAATTAAAGGTAGCTTCTTCACATCGTCAAGGGACAGTTCGCCACTCAGCTGGTATTTCTCAGTAAGGAATTTACTTGCAAATGCAGTATAATTAGCCTGTTTAAGGTTTGCCTCGCCAATTAGGGCATGCTCGTCTGCAGATACACCAATAATCAGGTCTGTGTTGTGTTGCAGCAGTTTGGCACTCGAGTCTGTTCCGATGTCGGCTATTTCAAATGTAACTTTTGGGTATATTTTATTGAAGCCTGCAATTGCCTTGGCAAGAGACTCGGATAAGAGTTGTCCTAGGACACCAATAGTTATATGGGCCACGGTACCTTCATTAAAGTCACGGATGTTGTTCTCGCCATTGACAATAGAGGATAGACCCTCGTGAACATAGCGATACAGTTCTTTTGCATCCTTGGTTGGTTCAACTCCGCGTGGGTGTGTATGAAACAGCCTAACGCCTAACTGTCTTTCAAGCTCCTTGATGTTATAGGTCACCGTTGGTTGGGTGATTTGCAAAATGCTTGCGGCTTTGGAAATATTGCGTTCCTCGAATACTCGGATAAAGCATTTATAAAGGTTATAGTTCACATTACTAGTTGTAGTCATGAGCTATTATACAAGAATTTAATAACTCTGTCAATAGGCAAGGACAACAAAAATTACATTCATCCAGACATACCCAAACGGTATTGCTTTTTATTTGGAACGACCCAAATTCTAATAGAGCTTGATTTCGGATGCACATATGTCAGAATATGCAAAAGTGTGGTATGATTGTTCGTGAGCATTTCCGTCCCAATGCATTGGTTTATTGTTGCTCAGGTTCTTGGAGTCCTGGGTCTTATTGTCGTGTTTATAGCATTCCAGACAAAGGACAAGGTGAAGCTTCTTATTTTGGATGGTATAGCAAACTTGCTGATGGGGCTTGCTTATCTCGCGATGGGTTTGTATGTTATCGCGGCAATTAACTTTGTTGCATTTGGGCGCGACCTTGCATTTGCATGGTTAAATAACAGCAGAAAGAAGGGAGAGGTTCATCCCGTTATATCGGTTGGGCTACTATTTATTTTCTGGGCGGCGTTTGCTGCTGCAATCATTATGTTGCGTCAATCATGGATTGATTGGATAATTCTTGGTCTGATTTTGATATATGTCTACAGTCTATGGAACAAGGGGAATCATCTTGTGCGAATTGTATGTTTGCTGTTGTCTGTTGTTTTTGCATATATAAACGCGACTGCCCTGAATATCATGGGTGTCGTTGTCGAGGGGGTATACATAGTGGCGATTACTGTGTTTTATATAAGGTTGGCCTTTGGTAAGAGATAGGATTATATCTCAAGCGATGGGTCAGATACCAGTAAGAAGTTCTGCCATTCCTCCTTGACTAATGTTTCAAAGTGTTTGAAGATCGGAGTAAACGCCTTTTCCCTTTTCCAGCTGTCAGAAATAAGATCGACTGGGGCGAAGGCATGCATCTTGCTCTTGTAAAATCCATTTTCCAGGGCAAATATTGCTTGTTTGCCTTGCTCTTTGTAAACTGCGAAATCGCCTGAAACTTCTGCAACCCCTCGTGGCAAAGTCAGGGCCTGGTATGTATTTCCATCTTCGGATAGGCCTGTTTTAAAACGATATCCGCCAAGCTCTCCATAACCTGCCTTATCGCTGATGTCGTTGATAAGTTTTGGGCTTTGAGCGGCGAAAGCAATCAGTAGTTCAGGCAGCTTATTGCAAAAATCAAGAACGCCCTGTGCGTGCTCTTTTGTCCAGCCGTTTTCAACACAAATACGGAGTAAATCATTTTTAATCGCATCTGCACAATATTCGAAAAACTCTTCGCCTATTTCGATACTGCCATCGTTTTGCCTTAAAAGATTTTCATCCAGTGCCGCATTTATCGCTGCTTCGTGAAAAATGGGGCTTGATTCATGCACGCCCGTCCAAGTATCGTTATTTTGCAGTGACAGTAATGTCATGGATGCAAGCATTAGGTGCAGTCTTTCATATCCATAGCCGCCCAGGCTTAACATCCGTTGGATATCTAAATCGCTGGGTTTCACCGAATCAAGAATGTCGTATGGGTCATATTCGGATATCTCGGTCGAAGCCATTCCAGTACTGGCGGCATCTGCAATTCTTTTAGGTTGTGATCTTGATGTTCCCAGGGCGATTGGCATTGATTTGATAATATCGGGCGTGACACAATAGACTTGCTTGAAATGAGGTTTATGAGTAATTATATCCAGTACGCCCAAGCTAGCAAGTTCATCGAAGTTCTCTAATTCGTTCTGTGAGCTGTTCGAATACAGGGGATCTTCACCATCACAGATGTCGAACTCGCGCCACTGACCATCGTCTTGCATGGTGGCAATGATCCTCCCGATTACTCGTCTTTGCCATACTTGCAAGTTTTCATCGTTCAGAACTGATAATAAATCAATGTCATTCGGTGACGGCATCGAGAACTTGTCTGTGGTTAATTTTTTCATGCACAAATATACACCAATACCAATGCAAAAGTCAATAGTGGCAAATTTGGAGCACCTAACCCTACCATATCCGAACACAAAGTAACCGAAAAGGATACATTTAAGAAATACGCATGTTCGTGACGCCAATTTCATTTGACATATTGGTTCGCACGAGCCATAGATTTCTAATCATATTAGAGCCTTCGTTAAGTTCTCGGTTTGGATAGAAGACAAAGCTTCCGACTTCTGCACTACGATAATCTGGGCTGAATGTAATTGTTATGTCGCGAAGACAGGAAACATGTTGATTAACCATATCAAGGTTTGGAATTCCATTATTAGAACCATGATGTACATAAGGCCAATTTGTCACTCCTCCTATAAAATAATCACCGTGCGAATCTTTTCGGATTCCTATGTGGCATGAATCAACTGTCGCAGCAGAATGCCCAACATTAACTGTAAATACAATCCAGTCATTATTTTGCATATCGGCAAGTACATCAAAGCACAAAACAGTGGCACCAATTTGATTAATTTGAATGGTTCCACTTTGGCGTCCAAAGTTTGGGTTGGCGGTCTCGGTGCTTGGGATGCCTGTTGTAAACCATGCAACACCATTTTCTACTGTAACTGTCCCGTTACTCATGTTTGTGGTATGTGTAATGGGAAATAATATTTCTCTCGCAATTTCGAATTTTGTGTCTTCATAAATCGTCCAGCTTCCCGCTCTTATTGGTTCATTATCCACGAAAACGCTTACCATATAACTAGGATCAAGAGATGACCACTCAAGATAAATGTTTGCCCCATTTTCAACACTCGCACCTTTATCTATGATTTGTGTGCCCGCCTTGACGGTAAAAACTACATTCTCGACTTCGTTCCACTCCACCGTGTGTCTCGTCACATCGGGCAAAGCATCATTATCACAACCAGTAACTGCTAGTGCTAAAGGTAAAATAAGAACTGCCGCTAAAAAAATTTTAATCTTTTTCATACTTCTCCTAATATGGAGTTAGTATTTATCAGAAATACTAGAATTTATTCAAAAACATCAAGTATAATAAAGCATGATTGATTTAAAAAAATACAAACAGCTGAGTTAGGCATTGAACAGATAAGGCGAAATCTTAAGCTGTCTTGTTCCGATGTTGTTATATGGTGGAAAGAACACATAAAGCAGTCCAAGAAAATCGAAAGATAAGGTAAAAGCTTTTATGTACATATAGACAATGCGATTTTAACTATCAACCCCTAATATTACTTGAGCCTTGCATCTCTTTCCGCCATCATGATTTCAACCATCTTGTCTTGTATTTCTTTCGGTGGTGTGATGTTTTTAAATTCGATATGTTTTATGTTAACGCCCAATGGTTTGCATTGATACTCTACCTCTGTCAGGAGTTTTGCGTTTATTTGTTGTCTATTAACTAACAAAGCGTTCAGACTTGGAAAATCCATCGCAACCAATTTGTGCACTACATCTTTGATGATGGGTGATATTATTGAATAATTTACCTCCGGGTCTTGGGGGTTGATAAACTCGAACACAACCTCGACATCTATATGCAAATCAAAATTTATTGGCACAAATTCCGGTCCTATCAAATGATTTTCTGAAAACTTCGATGTTAACACAGACGGATATCCCGCCCTCACGACTATCCGCTGTTCTAATGGTTTTTTCTTTTTTGACCAAAACATATTGGAGCTCCCGGTCGGATTCGAACCGACAACCTACGCATTACAAGTGCGTTGCGCTGCCATTGCGCCACGGAAGCACGGACAGGGGTATTATAGCATGTTTCACCCGTTTGATGCAAGAGTTTTTTCATGATATAGTATAGGGATGAGCAAGCGATACTCGGTGGTTGATTTGTTTTGCGGTGTTGGCGGGCTGAGCTATGGTTTTCATATAGATGACAATTTCGATATTATTCTAGCAAATGACAGTGACCCTGACACGGCAAAGGCGTACGAGCTTAACCACCCTGGAGTACCTATCCTCGCTCTTGATATAAAAGATGCCAAGATTGATTTGCAGGCGGATATAGTCGTTGGCGGTCCGCCGTGCCAATCGTATTCAACCTTGGGGAAGAGGAGAAACGACGACAAGGCACAATTATATAAAGAGTTTGTAAGAGTGCTGGAGGTAATAAAGCCAAAAATTTTTATTTACGAGAATGTAGTAGGGCTCCTCAGCATGGAAGGCGGACAGCTGTTCAAGGAAATTAAAGAAGAGTTCAAGAGGCTTGGATATGATATTGTCTTCCAGATTTTAAATGCCGCAAACTTTGGCATTCCGCAAGTAAGAGAACGGGTCATAGTCGTCGGCACAAGATCTGGAAGAGAATTCCAATTCCCAAAACCAACACATGGAGCAGAGTTATTGCCGTATGTGACACTTGGGGATGCCCTGGGTGACTTGCCGAGAATGACCAGTGGGCAGGAGAGCCACGAATATGCAACTATGCCACAAAACGATTTTCAAAGATTTGTCAGGAGAAACAATCCCATTTTAACGGAAAACAAAACACCCAATAATGGCGAACATTTAATCAGGTTAATGCAGGCTTTGCCAGATGGCGGTACAAAAAACGACCTGCCTCAGGATTTAAAGCCAAAGAGTGGCTATTGGAATACATACGCAAAATTATGGTGGGCGAGGCCCTCGACAACAATAACACGAAATTTTTCTTGTGTATCATCTTCAAGATGCATTCACCCGAGGGACTCTCGTGCGTTAACAACAAGGGAAGGGGCCAGGCTGCAAAGTTTTCCTGACTGCTTCAAGTTCTATGGCTCGCGAGGGAAAAAAAACCTGCAAATTGGAAACGCTGTTCCGCCGATGCTGTCAATACGGCTGGCACAACAAGTTCTTAAATGTTTAGAGGGAGGTCAAGCTTGAAAATCGCAATAGTGGGGGCAGGTGCTGCGGGTCTAATGTGTGCGTGCATGCTGGACCTAGCACATCAGGTAGTGGTCTTTGACAAGAATGAAAGTGTGGGGCAGAAATTGCTTATGACCGGAAAAGGTCGCTGTAATCTGACTAATTTGGTGGAGGTTGACCAATTTCTTAAATCTGTTCCTCAGGGGGGGGATTTTTTAAGAAGTGCTGTGGGCAAATTTACGCCGCAAGATACAATTGCATTTTTTAACGAATTGGGAGTGAATACAGTCGTCGAGGCGAACAACCGCGTTTTTCCAGTAGTGGGCGGTGCAAAAGGTATTGCCGAAGCCTTGGAAAAGTACGCCAAATCCCGGGGTGTGAAATTCATGATGGGGCATACGATTACCGATATTGAAGACTTGCGGAAAAGTTTTGACGCTGTAATTATCGCTACAGGTGGAATGTCGTTCCCGAAAACAGGTTCGTCTGGCGATGGATATGAATTTGCAAAGAGGTTAGGCCATAAGATTATCCCACCTCGTCCATCACTGTGTGGTTTGCAGTTCGAACAGCCCGCAGGATTCCAGGGAGTAAGCGTCCCAGTCCGTGCGACATTGGACGGCAATACAGAGTCCGCAGATATGATGTTCACCAAGAATGGGGTTTCGGGTCCAGTAATATTTAGGCTTGTTTCCAGATTAATGGGGCAATCAGTTAAAGGAAAATCTCTGGTTGTTGACTTTGTACCAGATTTTGACAAGGTCGCATTTGACCCAAGTGACAAGCCCTTCTATTCATTCCGAAAGCATCTGCCGCAAAATATTGCAAATTGGTTGGTGGCTAGGGGTGACAAGCCAAAAGATATTAAATCAATCCGCATTCCAATAGAGGATTTTGATCCAATTGAATTTGCGACTGTAACGCGTGGAGGGGTAGATATAAATGAGATAGATTCCAAGACAATGGAGAGTCGGCTAGCACCCAAGGTATACTTTATTGGGGAAGTGTTAAATGTGGATGGGATGTCTGGGGGATTTAACCTTCAAATTGCGTTCTCAACTGCGACTGCTTGTGCGGCCTCTCTATAGTCTTAGTCCACTTTGGAATCAAAACTTGAAAAAGCCATTTTTTACTAATTCAAAGATTTCTTTCCGCAAACTACATGGCTCTATCTTGCGAATTCCCTGGGGATTATGAATATAGCTAATTCCGTCTTTAAGTGCTATCACATTCATTGCCCAATTATCACATCCTTCAAAAGCCTTGGCGATTTCATTGCTTCGGCCATCTAGATTCTTGTGGTCAAAAATCATAATCTGTCCAAGTTTCTTTGGTAGTTGTGGGTCGTTAAAAGCCTTTGTATCTACCTTGATCGCGTCAACTAAATCTGACAGAATTGCTTGCTCGCATTCTTGTAGATAGTCATCAATCCATTGTTTGGTGAGTCCGCCTATTTCCATCAGGGAATTCAGAGCATCAGTATCACGCTTGGTTGTTATTCTTGCTTTGCTATTAAGTGTATTGTCAACGATTGCGGCAACCAAGAGTTTGCAAATGTCTTTTGTGGGAGTGATATTTGCTGCTTTGTATTTTTCATAAACAACTGTTGCAACCGCCCCTATTTTGATAATTGTGGCACGGTCGCCGATTCGTTCTTGCCAGAACTTTTCATGTCCTGAGCGGTGGTCAATCAGTTCAATAATGTTCTTGTGAGTAATGTTGCTATCTATGTGAGTAGGATCAGAAACATCAAGCACAATAAATTGGTCACCAATTGTTATTGTATAGCTATCAAATTCAAGCGGAATCTTTTGGATGGTTTTTGATATGCTTTTTGCGAAAGGAGCATTTGAAACTGCCACCGCCTGCTTGCCTTGGGCAAGTAATAATTCTCTATAAGCCAGACAGGATGCATATGCATCAATGTCAACATAGGCTTTGCCAGAAGTCAGTATCATCTTGGCGCAGTCGCAGGGACTCGAACCCCGAACCTTTTGTTCCGTAGACAAATGCTCTATCCATTGAGCTACGACTGCATATAACATCATTATACCATAAATAATGCTGGCTTGACAAGAGAAATAAAGAGTATATATTAGTATGTGGATAAAATAATACCGAAACAAGTTCAATGTGATGGACATGCGTCCATCATAGATGGTAAGGCCTTAGCAGGCAAAATAAGAGCGGAATTAAAAGCGGCGGGGCACAAGGCAAACTTGGCCGTTGTTATTGTCGGGGACGATGAAGCCAGCCATGTCTATGTCAGGGCGAAAATTCGAGCTGCGGATGAAGTAGGGCTGGGGACAAAGTTATTCGAGCTAGATAAGAAAACAGCCGAGGTCGAACTGGTTAAGTTAATCGAGAAGTTAAACAAGGACAAAAGCGTTGATGGAATCCTTGTGCAATTGCCTCTGCCAAAACAAATTAACGAGAGGAAGGTACTAGCCCTTATTGATTCTCGCAAAGATGTCGATGGGTTTACCGCCAAAAACGCGGGACAGTTATTCTTAGGTGAGGAGGGCTTGTTCCCTTGCACACCATGTGGAGTTATTGAGATGCTGGAATCCGTCGGCGAAACATTTAAAGGGCGTCATGCGGTGGTTGTGGGGCGTTCTAATATAGTGGGCAAGCCTATGGCGATGATGTTGCTGAACAAAGGATGTACTGTAACGATTACGCATTCAAAGACAGTCGATTTGACGATGCACACAAAAATGGCTGATATCCTGGTTGTCGCGGTGGGCAAGCGGAATTTAATTACAGCAAGCATGGTCAAGCCTGGTGCAACCGTGATAGATGTTGGCATCAATAGGTACGAAGGTAAGCTTTGTGGTGATGTAGACTTTGACGCTGTCAGAGATATAGCCGCATATATAACTCCTGTCCCTGGTGGTGTTGGTCCGATGACGATTGCAATGGTTTTAAAAAACTTGACTAAAACAATAAAGGTGTGATACAATAAAGCCTTAGGGGAGGGGCATATGAGAAAGCATCGTACACACTTGATGTTCATGGTTATCGGGTTTGGAACACTTGCCCTACTTGCTTTGATGGTGATTATCCCAATAACTGTTATGGCGACTACAACTCTTAATCACGAAATTACTGTACATTTAACAGGCGATACAAACGAATTTGACATAAATTCTGGACAGATGCTAGAGGCGAACCAAACATTAACAATAGTCGTACCCCAGGGTCAAAACTTGACCGAGGCGTTACTGGCTGTTCTGGATGATCAAGTGGCTATCCCACCTGCTTTCCGTACTGTCTTTAATGGATGGTACTTGGACGCACGACTTAGTGTTCCGCTAGATCCAACATCTTTTGCTGCTAGAGATTTGACGGTCTGGGCAGCCTGGAATCTTTAATTTTTGCTTGTTCTTTTTTGTCAAATTGCTTACACTAAAAATATGCTCACCCGCCTAGGAAAACTGCTAGCATCCCCAGCGACAGAGGGAGAAACCCAGAACTTTGGGATTCTACTTATCGAAGTTGTGAGATGGATATTCGTAGGTATAGGTGCACTTATAA
>WRBH01000014.1 GCA_009784665.1 Bacillota bacterium
AATACATAAACACAATCGCACAAATGTGCAAAAAATATGGTGTTCCATTCCACACAGACGCGGCCCAGGCAATTGGCTCGGTTCATATTGATGTCAAAGAGATGAATATCGACGCTCTATCAATGTCAGGACACAAAGTCTATGGTCCAAAAGGTGTAGGTGCATTATACATCAGAAACGGACTAGAGGTAACAAGATTTGTAACAGGCGGACACCAAGAGAGAAAAAGAAGAGGAGGAACAAGTAATGTTCCCGCAATCGTTGGATTCGGTAACGCAGTTGAAATTACTATGCGGGACAGCAAGCTTAACAACGCTCGCCTAAAGTCTATGCGTGATTACATGATTCGGGAAATCGAGGACAAGTTCGAATTTGTTTACCTAAATGGACACAGAACACAGAGGTTACCAAATAATGTAAATTTCAGTTTCAGTGGTATATCGGGCGAGTCAATGTTAATGACACTTGACATGGATGGAATTGCGGTTGGAACTGGGTCTGCTTGTGCCTCGGGTTCTATTGACCGTTCGCATGCATTAGATGCTATGGGTATCGAGGCAGAGCTTAACCGCAGTGCTATTCGTTTCACCCTGACACGCTCAACCACCAAAGAAGATATAGACTATGTCGTAAATAAGTTGCTTGGCATTGTCAAAAAGTTAAGAAGTCTAAGTGGGGTAAGCGTCTTCAAAAAGGGGGTATAGAAATGTATTCAGAACTTGTGATGCAGCGATTCGCTGAATCGAAAAACGCAGGCAAATTAAAGGGCAGCAATGCCAAGGGTATTGCGGGTAATATCGAGGAAACAGATGTTGTACGAATATATCTAATTGTGTCCGAGCAGGATATTATCGAGGATGCGAAATTTAGAACATTTGGCTGCCTGCCAGCTATCGTTGCCAGTGATATTCTATGTGATTTGATAAGAGGCCAATCCGTCGAGAAAGCACTACTAATAACAGAGAGTCTAATCTGGGCTGTGTTTGGGCCAATTCCAGAGGGTCGTGCATATTGTGCAACCTTGGTCCTGCAAGCCTTGCATAACGCGTTCAGGGTTCGTATCAGGGCAAGAGCCAAGGTCAACAAAGTCGCAAAAGCCAAGGTGGCAAAAAAAGAGAAAGTCATAAAACAGGCAAGTTCGACAAATGCAGTAACCCTAACAAACACAGCCGACACCCAGATGGGCGTTTCTAGGGCCGTTGGGATCTTGGGGAATCAAACACTAAATTCGTTTCTCAGTATGGAGGAAACCCCAGTCCAACAAACTCAACATGTCAAAACAGTAACCGTAACGCAAACCGTCCAAACTACTAGTGCCAGTGCAAGTTCTGCCTCTGCGACAAAGTCTTTGGTGAAATCTATTTAAGTGGTGTATACTAGTTCATGAAGAAATTTTTATTAAGTCTTGCATTATTGGCTTTTGTCGTGCCGATTGCTTTTATCATGACGGCATGCACGGGCGATGATGAATACAAAAATGGGGGAGGCACTCCCACTCCGCCTCCGCCAGCAAGCCTTGAGCAACCTACAAATTTGAATGTCAACGCACAATCAATTTTGACTTGGACTTCGGTGGTCGGAGCAGCTAGTTACAACCTTCAAATAGATGGACAAAACATTATTGCAGTGCCTGCGATGCCCACAAGCTTTGCAATTGGTTTGTTTTTGCAGGTAGATGAACAGCACACTGTCAGGCTGCAAGCGGTTCACACCAATGATGAACTAAATTCTGGTTGGGCACAGATTACACACACTATGGAACCATCGTTGCCTAGGATTAATTCCCCCCTTAATATCAGATTCGATACTCCTGTTGTTGGTGATGCAATTTTATTGTGGGATGCGGTTGCAGGGGCGGTTGCCTATCAAATTTGTGTCGATGGTGAACGATTTGATGTATTGACAAGTGAAACAAGCTTTTCCTTTGCGGACAATGACATTGCATTGCCAGGAATTTTTGATATCAGGGTCAGGGCAATCGGAAACAACATAACAAATTCTCTTTCTTTATGGACCGTTGAAAACGAGATGGTTTCTGTTATGCGTCTTGCCACCCCGACATGGAATGATTTAGGTTCTTGGAACTCTGTTGACAATGCAGTGAACTATACAATAACAAGAAGTGCCAGAAGCGGGCCTCTTAATATCGCAAGTACTCTTGTTACTGGTGGTGTAACCGAGATATCGCCTTCGTTTATGTCAGGCGGGTCAAATGGAAACTCTTATAATTTTTTCGTTCGTGCAAATGCACCAAGTAACAGTCAATTCTTTTTAAATTCGGAAAACTCAGTTGCGTTACCGGTACGAATGCAAAATTTGGAGACACCTACAATCCATTTCGAGCCTATTCCAGTAGATACATTGCGAATAAGGCTGTCAGGGCAATTTGTTAATCGCATCAGAGAGTTCCAGTTAAGTACAGACGGAAACGGTGTTGGTGAAGGCGGAGAAACTCAAATTAGGTCTACAGGTGACAGAGTGCATATAGCAATGTTGCCTGCTGGGGCATATCGTTTCAGATTAAGTTGGACAGGTGGATGGCGATATGGTTCCCAAATACAGAATAATGACGACCTGATATGGGATTTTATTTGGATACGCTGTGGCAGCCGTGCAACTCCAATTGACTATTTTGTTGCGGGAAAACTGGATACACCATACATAGCCTCGGTTTCCAGAGTCTGGTCAGACCGTTATGTTTATGTGGCAAATCTAGAGCGCCCTACGACCGATGGATCTGTCTTGATTAATTCTTCTAATCTAAGTTGGCGAGTTCAACTTATGCGTGATGGAAATCTGTTGACCAATGACCAAAATCAAAGTGACTACTGGATAATTAATCAACAATTTTGGACGACGACAGATCAGATGAGGAGACTAGCACTCAATAACATGGCAGGCGGCAGTTTAACGGCGGGAGGTACAGGATATTTCCCTGCCGGCGAATACAGGGTCAGGGTACAATTAACAACACGACCAGGGCACGAGTCACATGGGATTCTTGACTCTGATTGGTCAGAGTGGTTTGATTTTGCTATGACATAATTATGACATAATAAAGTTTATTTTTGGCCCAACAAAAAAGCCTCACTGAATTCGCGAAGTTCTCCATCAAGGACTTTTTGAACATTACTTGTTTCGTGATTAGTACGGTGATCTTTTATCAGCTGATATGGGGCCAGTACATACGAGCGAATTTGCGAACCCCATTCGATTTTCAGCTGGACCGGCTGCATGTTCTTTAACTTCCGCCTCTCGTTTTCATAGTGCAAGAATTCAAGCTTGCTGATCAGGTTCTGCATCGCTGTTTGACGGTTTTGAATCTGCGAACGACCACTTTGACATGCAACAACAGTACCTGTCGGCAAGTGCGTAATACGAACGGCAGATTCTGTTTTGTTAACATGCTGGCCGCCCGCACCCGAGGCCCGATACACATCGACGCGGAGGTCCTTGTCCTCCACAACCATTGTTGTTTTCTCGATTACGGGGACGACTTCAACGGCACAGAAACTGGTGTGTCTCCTGGCATTTGAATCAAAGGGTGATATTCTTACTAATCTATGAACACCATTCTCGCTTTTTAATTTCCCAAATGCCATATAACCATTGACGGATACCGATGCACCCTTTATGCCCGCACCCTCGCCGTCTACTAAGTCTGTTATCTCGATTTGGAAATCTTCTTTTTCGCAATATCGTGTCAACATCCTAAGAACCATTTCTGCCCAATCCTGAGCCTCGGTTCCGCCTGCCCCTGCGGTGATATTGATAACACAGTTGTTCTCGTCATAAGGTTCACTAAGCAGGGTTGCCATATAAAATTTATTAAACCTCTCGCCCAGACTTTTGACTTCATCCGCCAGTTCCGCTTCCGAAAATAACTTTGTTAACTCTGCCAAATCTTCATAGCCTTTCAACAGTCCTTGATACAGATTTAAAAATTCTTCAAGCTTACTGACTTTTTTGTTTCGGGCGATGTCTGACCAATCCGCCTCTTGCTCTAATCTCAAAGAGGCCAACTCCGCCTTACGCATATTAACCATTTGGGAAAAGCCCTTTAACTTGTCTAATTGCTCCATTGTGGAGCAGGAGATGGGGATTGAACCCACGACCTTCTCGTTGGCAACGAGACGCACTACCACTGTGCTACTCCTGCAAGATAAAGTATTATACACTGAATTCTCAGGGTTTGCAAGCAGAAATTTTAGGGACCTCAACCAAAGGAATTGACATATCTACTATAACGATTGTACATTGGATTAATGAAGAAATTCGTCACCTCAATTTGCTTGGTATTGGTCGTGCTGGCGTTACCGCTTATATTGGGTGGATTTGTCGCAACGGATGAGGCAATTGAGTTGCCGACATACATAGGACCTATAGGCCTCTATGTTCTACTGGCAATTTGCACTGTTATAGTTATAATCCTTATTACTATTCTTATATTTAACTTAATAAAGAAAAGGAGGAAGCATGAAAAGATTGGGTAGCATGTTGCTTGTCGTGGGAATTTTCGTACTGGTGATGCCGGTTCTGTTGGTAGGGTGTGGAGAAACTGGTTCTGAGACCTTGCCATTTGTTCCCGAGAATGACTATTCTTGGCTTTATATATTTGGGGCACTAATTATCGTTACAATTATCGTTCTTGCTTTATGGATCTATCTTAGAAACAGGAAAAAAAAGGAGGAAAATAAATGAGAAGAATATTAACAATAGCATTTTTGTTGCCAGCCCTACTATTGCCTGTGTTGATTATTAATCAAGGATTCAGTAGTAATAGTATGGAGACGAATTTGCAAGGATTTCAATTCACTGAAACTGAGTCAACTATTTGGAGTACTGCAACATTGGCAGATGATTTCGCGGATAATACAGTCTTGATTGTTCTTAATCATAGGGCGAGCCTTCTTCCTCGAAATTTTACACCAAGAGATTTTCCGGAGTTCCCATTCATTGAGGTTAAATGCATTACTCCTGGAATAGAGACTGTCAATCGGCAGGTTTATGCAATAAATTCAAGGAACTTTAGATTACAAGAGGAAATGGATGCCGATGAGTGGCGAGTTGATTTACAGACTTTCAGAAGAATCTTGAGTCTAAGGCTTGTGTATTCAGGAAAAGAAAATGTCTTAAGGGCTGTAAGAGTATTGGAGCAGAGAGACGATGTCATTAGTGCAAGTCCTAACTTTTCCGAAGAATTAATACTAATTCCAGATAGTAAAGAAAGAGCTAGTAATGCTCAACCTTTGAACTCAGTACACTCTAATCAATGGGGATTGAATCAAATAAGTGCCCAGCAAGCTTGGAGCCTAACTACAGGAAATCATAATATTTTGGTAGGTGTATTAGATACGGGTATATATGCAGATCACCCTGATTTAAGAAATAGAGTTTACAGGAGGTTTTTCAGATGTTTTACAGGTCAGAGTCAAAGTCGATATTTGGATCCTCATGGACATGGAACCCATGTGGCAGGTATAATAGCGGCCGAAGGTGTTCGTACATCAGGTATAGCTCATAATGCAAGAGTTGTTTCTCTGAGAACCCAAGGAGCAGACGGTCGAGGCTTCTTAGATGCTCAAATTAAGGCTATTGCTTTTGCTTCCAGAGCAGATGTGAGAATTCAAATTCTAAACATGAGTGTATCCGGAACTAGTGATTATTATCCTTCGCCTCCAAGCTATAAGGAATTTTCCAGGTTTGTTTGTTGCATCTGCTGGAAATGATGGACTTAATAATGACGATACTAGGTTTAGTCGCTTTCCAGCTAGTCATCGTCTTCCAAATCTTATATCGGTGGGGTCATCTGATCAGGATGATAGAAGAAGTATATTTTCTAATATCCAATCTTCGCATTATGGAAGAAATACCGTTGATGTATTTGCCCCAGGTAGCGATATATACAGCCCTGTTATCTGGAGGCAGTTTGTATTTGAGCATGGTTTGACTGTTATGTGGCCAGCACGACGCTATCGAAATTCTTCTGGTACATCTATGTCGGCACCATTCGTCGCAGGGGTTGCGGCTTTGATGCTGTCGGTTAACCCCGATATTACATCGTCAGAAAAGCGAAGCTTGATTATAGGAAGTGTGGATAATGTTTCATGTTATTACATAAGGAATCGTTCCGTTTCTGGCGGACGATTAAATGCGTATCGGGCAGTAAGAATGGCACTGGACAGTACAAACCGCTGGCAACAACCAACCTTCACATCAAGCACCCTGGCGGCCCACGGGACAATTACCGCAAGCGGAGTGTACCGAAACGAAGCACCATGGAGAGCGTTTAACGGAACAATGAATGGAGGTTCAGGCGGCAATGGTGATAATTGGAGTGTCAACTCTCAAACAGGGTGGCTTGAACTCCGCCTGGATTACCATATAGTCGTTCATGCGATAGAAATTTGGGGTAATACATCAGCTGGGAACAATCGCACAAGAAATGCACATTTCACAGGAAGTGGGAATGTTCCTCTTGGATCACCTTTTGAGTTGGAAAACCGAAACCATGCCTATCAATTCGTTCATATAAGAGGAATTCGGACGAATGTGATACGACTTAATATTACAAGTTCATATGGAAATTGGGTTGGTGTAAGTCTGATAAGAATACACGCAACAACAGAATTCTTCGCCTGCGGAATCGGAACATCCCAAAACCCATTTCTTATCAGCAATGCAGAACATCTTAACAACATCCGTCATGCACCAAACTCTCACTTCCGCCTAACCTCTAATATCGACCTACGGGACCTAGGCGGACGCTGGACCCCCATCCCCGACTTCCATGGCACCTTGGACGGGAACTTCCACACCATCCGGGGCCTCAATATCGGAACCACAGTAACCCAAACAGGTGCAGACGCTGGCCTCTTTGCCCGCAACCATGGACTTATCCACCGCTTGAACATCACCAATTCTAACATCCACTTTACCCCTCATCATCTGAACCCTTGGTCAAACATCGGCGTGGTCGCAGGGGTCAACCACGGCAGGATCGAGCATACCCATGTAACATTCAGTCATATCGAGGTCCACCGAGCGAACTCATCAATCGGCGGAATCGCGGGTCGGAACTTTGGTCTTATTCTGTATTGCTCGATCCGCAACACCCATATACAGGGAAATGGGGATATGGGCGGTATAACGGGAACGAATTATCGCGGTGGTCGGGTGGAAAGATGCTCAGCCTATCACATGGAGATACATTACTGGATGTCATATCACAGGCGAGCGGTCGGTGGAATCGTGGGCTGGCACTATCGATCCTTAATGTACCGAAACCGAGTCTTGCATTCGAATATCAGGTTTATCGGACAACAAGGAGCAACCCAACATGCACCCCCTATGGGAATTATGGTCGGTGGTGTATCTAGCTCTACCGTTCTTTACAATCATGGATACAGGTCTCATCTGCATGCGGGTAATTTGGCTCAATCCCAGCGGACCAACTTTGGCCAGACTGCTGGCTGGCCTTGGGGTGGTCAAGTTTGGGGTTCCAGCACTATACGGGCGATACCAGGGGTTGTTGTTTGACAGGCAGAAATTTTGTATGATAAAGTAATACATGAACTCAGTTTGGAAATACATTAAGAGGCAACGAATTCCATTTATATACTTGGCGGTGGCGGTAACACTTGGGTTGGTATCCCTGCCTTTCGTTGATGCTAGGCCTTACTTTGTGCATTTCTGGTTACCTATGTTGGTTCTGGGTACGGTTATATTTTTCTTACTGGCCTTGCCCAGTGTCAAGGCACAAGGGGTGATGGCGTGCATTTTCTTGGTAATTCAAGGGGCACTGGTTTTTGCTGGAGTAGTTCTTTATAATTCGAACGGAACATCATTCCAGCACGAGATGTTCAATATGAGAAACGATGCATGGGGAACAATGGAGTTCATACCTATCCAAATAGGGCTGGTTTTTATTCTAATTCTGACGGGTTCGTACTTCATCGGATGGTGTGTGTTTGATGTCAAAAGGCGTAATGGGAATGCGATCGTGGCTCTTGAACCCGAGGCTGAGGTTCGTGTCAAGGTAACCAAGAAAGGTAAATATAAAATTAAACCACCACGAACAAGGATGAGTGGGGGGCAAAAGGTGATCATGTGGGCTAAGTTAGGTATGTCACTTGCCCTAGCGACTGTTTTTATTTGTATGCCTATCATTGATGGGGCGGCGGCAAGGCGACAACCAAATTATCATTACAGGTTGACCAGTATGAGTGGGGACAGTAATCAAATGCGTGGAATAGCGACCAATATTTTATACGAAACCCTCAAGTTTGGTGCAACAAGCAGACCAAGTCTCGCAAACATAGATCAGCTATGGCCATTTATATACGAGGGAGGTGCGGCAGAAACAAGCCTCTTTAATGGTATTGCTTCGGGCAATAACCTTGTGTTTATCTTGGCGGAATCCCTGGATACCCATATATTAGAGAGGTACAGCCCAGAGAAAACGGCAGAGTTGTTCCCCAACATGATGCGAATTCAAAACGGCGGAATTAACATGACCAACTTTCGTGTAAAGGAAAAGACAGACACAGCAGAGGCATTCAGCTTGTTGGGTGCACTGCCATCCAGAGGGTTTGTCCATTATGATTTCTCTAGAAATGAATATCCATTCAGCTTGCCTAATAAAATGCGAACCGCATTTGAAATGGCAGGGCGGGATGACCCTGTACTGAATTCATTCCACCAAAATCGCCCAGGGTTTTATAACAGAAATCGTTTCCATCCACAGCTTGGCTTTGACAGATTTTGGTCAATCAATGATATGACTCCATATGGCGTAGTGAACAGTTGGCGGGGAGGTGGCTTGAGCCTGGGTCGCAGCGAGCGAACCCTAGACAGCCAAACAGTGGACAGAATGCGTCACCATATGTTCCCAACTGATGCACCGTTCTTTACCTACTGGATTTCTTTTGTCAAGCATGGCTGGTATCAGGAAAGGCGTAACTTGAGGGAATTGGGATATTATGATGCTCTTGACGCGTTAGAGATGTTCCCTCGTGGCACACGCATGCAAAACATCTTGCGAAATTATGCAGCCGCTGCACTTGACTTTGATGCGGCGTTGGGATATATGTTGGAGGATCTAGAGAAAAAAGGGTTGTTGGCAAACACAACGATCGTTATCGTCTCCGATCACGAGACCTATTATCACGACCTTACGGGCTATGCCAAGGGACTGACTCACAGAATAGACCCTGAACGCTTTCGCATCCCATTCTGGATTTACTGTCAATCGGTTAACGACAGATTCGACGAATTATTTCCACCGGCACAGCCTTATCCTTATACACGACGCGAAATTCACAAGTTTACAACTATGCAGGACATCGTGCCAACAATCCTTGATTTGTTCGGGGTCCCTGCATGGAGGAACCTGTACTTTGGGCACACAATTTTTCAAGACATCTACGAGAGCATTGCTTTTTCGCGTGTATATAATTTCTTTATGAACGATCGCTTGGCATTCTTTAACAAGAATCACATCGACTTCCGCACCGAGGCTTATATCGAGGGTGACCTTGAGGAATTTGTTAGGCGTGCTAAGATTCACCTTGATAAACTATTCTGGATTGATCGTGTTTACTTTGGGAATTTCTTTCGGAATTTTGAATATAGACTGCCTACATGAGGTGTAATAAAGATTGATTTCGAGGCATTCGTTTGATATACTTCCATCATGTTAACAAAAGTACAGCAGGAAATTGTCGAGGCACCATTAGGGGCATCTTTGGTAACCGCGGGGGCAGGCAGCGGCAAGACCAGGGTACTGACAAATCGTATCAGCTTTCTGCTGGATAATGGTATCCCTGATTGGGCGATTGTTGCCCTGACCTTTACCAACAAAGCCGCGAAAGAAATGAAAGAAAGGGTAGAGCGGATGAGGGGAGAGCATTTAGGTGCATTCTTGGGAACATTTCACAGTTTTTGTGTTCGATTTCTGCGAAAAAATATCGAGTGTTTGGAAGGGTATACAAAAGACTTCTCCATCTATGACAGCGACGACACAATGAAAGTCATCAAGGAGATCGTCGGTAAGGACGAGGCGAAACAGGTCGAATATCACCTGTCTACATGGAAGAACGAAGGGGGCTCTCTGTCCGAGTATGAATGTGATAACGAGGAAATTGTTGCCGCGATGCGGGCATATGAATCGCGATTGAAAAAAAGTAATGCTCTTGATTTTGATGACCTATTACTTAAAACCCTTGAGGTATTTGAAAAATGCCCAGATGTACTGACCAGGTTGCAAAACAAGTTCAAATACATCTTGGTAGACGAATTCCAGGATACAAACTATGTCCAATACAAAATTGTCCGTGCAATTGCCCAAGGTTGTCGTAACATCATGATTGTCGGGGACGAGGATCAATGCATATATACCTGGCGTGGTGCGTCCATCGATAATCTGAAAAAATTCAAAGCTGACTTTGACCCCAAAATATACAAGTTGGAACAAAACTTTCGCAGTGCCAAGAACATTGTGGAGTTGGCAAACAGCCTTATCCAAAACAACACAGATCGAATTCAGAAGAGACTGTTCAGTGAACTAGAAGAAGGCCAGATTGAATTCAAGCAGCATTACGACGAACGGGCAGAGGCCGAGTACGCGACACTTAAAATAATGGAAGGCAGGCGGGATGGATATCGCCTGAACGACTTTTGTATATTGGTTCGAATAAACAGCCTGTCCCGAATTTTCGAGGAGCAGTTCCTGCGATTCAATATCCCTTATGTTATTTGGGGTGGATTCAAATTCTATGAAAGGTTAGAAGTCAGGCAGGCGTTAGCGTATCTGAAACACATTGTAAACCCAAATGATTCTGTGGCCTTTGCCGAAGCATTGTCATTTCCAAAAAGAGGTATAGGCGAGGCAAGTTTAGAGAAGATTCTAAAGGCCGAAGAATTAACTGGAAAAGCCCAAATTGGTTATCAAAACTTTCTTGAGATTACCGCAAAGCTAAAAAGCATAGATAGTTTGGAATCTTTGGCAGGAGAGTTTTTAAAGATTACTGGTTTGGTCAATGCTTGGAAAACGGGTAAAGAGGAGGACGACCGTCGAATTGATAACCTATATGAACTGATGAACGCAATTGTCCAGTTCGCCCTCGATAATCCTGATGCGACTCTAAGCGAGTACCTGCAGACGGTATCCATAAATGTTGGAGAGACGGGCGATCAAGGCGATAGAGTAGTTATCTCAACAATTCATGGGGCCAAGGGACTAGAATTCAAGAATGTGTTTGTCGTGGGCTTGGAGGACGGGATATTCCCGCTTGAACGAGCCAAGCACTCGTTTAGCGAGATGGAGGAAGAAAGGCGCCTTCTGTATGTTGCCATTACACGGGCGATGGACAACCTGACACTATCATGTGCCAGTTCACGATTCCATAGGGGCGAGAGGAATTATTCAAATGCTTCTAGATTTATTGCAGAGTTAGAACTGGAATCCGCAACCCCTGTAAATGGGCAATCTAAAAAACCACAATCGCAGGGCTGGGGGTTTACGAAATGGTGGTAGGGATTAAACCTCGCACCAATTACAACCTTCGTTGCAACGCTTTGCAATCATTTCAGATTCAGACATGCCCTTTGCCACATACTCGCGTTCCTCGATATTAGGAATGCTTTGTGCCCACTCTTTCGCTATATAGCGGTCAGTGTAGATTTTCTCGAAAAGTAAGATTGCCATCAGCTACCCCCTTTTTAGATTATTCACTCACCCATTAATCTCTCCGTTAACTGATTATATTATGCACAAAGTAGGGGTGTCAACACCGTGGCTATCGCAATTTTAAATATTAAAAATCAAATTTGAAGGCTTAGGCGTAAGGCAGTATTTACCCGCATTTCTCCATTGGCATCCAGTTTTCCTAGTCGTCTGAGAAGTCGGGACTTGTCTATCGTTTTGATTTGTTCACACAGGACAAGACCATACCCCTCCAATGGAACATGTGTAGGGATATCGTTCTTGAATAATTTACTAGTGATACAGGCTACAACTACTGTAGGGCTGAATCTGTTTCCAATATCGTTTTGTACTATTAAAACGGGGCGAGTTCCTGACTGCTCGCTGCCTACTTGCCCAGTTCCTAAATCGGCAAAATATATCTCCCCTCGTTTAATTTCCATCATGAGTGTTTCCTAACTCATGATATGTACTCCATGGCTTTATTGATAAGGATCTCGGCATCTAGTTTTTCTTCCTCTGCCAACACTTGTTTTAATTTTGGAGCGATAATTGGATTGCGTGGAACAAAAACACTGCAGCAATCTTCGTGGGGAACAATGGATATTTCGTATGTTCCGATTTTTTTTGCGAGGGAAATTATCTCGGATTTGTCATAGGTTATAAGTGGTCGCAAGATAGGCAGGCGAGTCGCACAAAAGTTATTTGATGTAATTCCTTGAATTGTTTGTGAAGCAACTTGGGCAAGGTTTTCGCCGGTTATGATACAGTCCGCTTGCATCCGATCGGCAATACGAACCATGAATCGCCGCATCAGAGTTATCATAAATTCAGGGGAACAGTGTTTTCGAATTGCCATACTTATCTCGGTAAATGGAATGACATATAACTTGGATTTGCCAACGGAATCCTCTAGGATTTCCTGCAGTTTTCGAACCTTGTCAAGGGCAAGCTCGCTGGTATACGGTGGGGTTGCAAAATGTATGAAATCAACCGACAGGCCGCGTTTAGCCGCCAGCCACGCCGCCACAGGGCTGTCTATACCACCGCTAAGCAAGACTATGGCACGCCCCGAAACACCAACAGGTAAACCTCCGACACCCTCGATAACTTTGGTATAGATGTATGTGTTGCCTTGGCGGATATCAATATTTATTGTTGAATCTGGATTGTGAAGGTTTACTGTGGCTGTGGGATTTGCGTTCAGGATTATCCCTCCACATTGTGGTGCGAATTCAGGTGACTTAATGGGAAATTTCTTGTCTGCACGATTGATATTTACTTTGAATGTGCCTGGGACTATTAAGGTTTCAAGGTACTTGGTAATCGCATCTGGAGTAGAGGATAGGACAAAGGCAGGGGAAGCACTGACTATACCGAAGGTCTTGGTAACCCTTCCGAGGGTTGACTTCTCGTCTTTATAATCGCTAATAATAATCCTCTCACCTTCGTGCTTGACTTTGCCGTCGATACGCTTTTGTAAATTTGCCAAAAGACGCCTTAAAAAAAGCCCTTTGTTATTGCCTTTCAGATGTATCTCGCCGTATCTCGCCAATATTACCATACCCACCTCCACAGCGAGAACAATGTGATCGCGGCTAAGGATAAAATTGCCCCGACAACTAAGGCTGTGGTCTCCAGCCGTCGTTTCAGCATTTTACGCCGTTCCTTTTTTACGCGATTTTTCCGTTCTTGAATCAGGAAATCTTTTTGTTTTTCGTTGGCATTACTAATTGCCATATCGATAAATTCTAGTTGCTTTTCATGTTTAAAGTGAGGCATCAAAGATTTGAAATACCATGCAGGTGTCTGGGTATCATCTACGGCTAGAATGGCATCCAAGGCATCGTCGGCGTCTTCGAACCTTCCTTTACCAATATGAATTTTGGCTCGGGCATAGTTTTCTTTGATTTGCTGTGCGTTCATTACTTTGCATAATTGTTCAAACTCGACAATTATATCTACAACTGGATTGATTTTAGTTATCTGAATTTTTGCTCCACAATAATTACATTGTAAATTATCATCTGAGGACAGATTCGCGGCACAACTGGGGCATCTTAGGACTTTAGTCATTTAGTTATTGTATCGCTTTCTTTTAATCTTAGCAAGTCGCTTTTCTGCTATTTCTCGGTATGGGTTATTTTCATAGAATTCAAAGCCACTAAAAACTTTGTCTAGTTCGGTTTCTTTGTTAGATGTCAATATCTCGAAGAATGAATCGGATTTGTGGAAAACTTCCGTCTCTTCGGTTTCTTGGTCAGTTGCGGAATAGATTTGCATGATAAGGCGGGCAAGGATGGCTTCGTGGTTATTGTTTGATAAGTAGCGTTCTTTAGATGCCTTGTTTGTCGCTTCCAGGATTTTATCCAGTTTTTCTTGAGTATCAAGGGCGGCAGTGTTTGGGAAAACCTGGGTCTTAATTGTGACGGTCTGTTTTGTTATCGCACCGAATGCGTCATCAAAGCGTTTCAGGATTTCGCTCATTTTGGACCTCCTCTTCCTCTCTAGGTTTGTTCAGCAAGGCAGCGTGCTCTTGATTTAACAACCCTTTTTTTCCTAGGAATAGTATAGCACAACCGAACGCAATTAGCAATAGGGCAATCAAAAAATTAGCTTGATTAAAGATTATAGAGCTGTTTCCAAATGCAAGGTCTGGATTTTGACGGAATGGCTCTAGGATTGCTCGGACAGTTCCGTACCATATGAAGTATGCCCCAGATGTTGTGCCCCAAGTCTTTTGTCGCTTCAGTACCTGTAGCAATACAAAGAAACCAATCAGGTTCAGGATGGATTCAAGGAAGAACATCGCAAGGTGATTGTGTCCGCCGATGTCAACGACAAAAGGGAAGAATCCGCCGTCAACCCTCCATCCGTACAGTTCCCCATTGGTAAAGTTCCCCCAACGCCCGATAGATTGGGCCAGTATCATGCCAACAACAATAAAGTCACACAGAGTGAAAAACCCAACCTTTCGAATACGGGTATATATGAACAGGGTCAGCAGGCCAAACGCAATCCCGCCCATCAAGGCTCCACCACCATCACGGAATGCAAAAAACGGTGTGCCAGGATTGTATATTACATACAAAACTCGGATACCCAGAATCGACATCGGGACAATAAGAAGGACCAAGTGGTACGCGGTATTTTCGTTGAAGCCTCTTTTCTTCGCCAAATATAATCCGACCCCGAACGCAATCATAAATGAAAACGCCAAGATAACTCCGTACCACGCAATAAACAAGTTCCCTAAATAAAAACCCATACCACTATAGTACGGGCTTTTTAAAGGACTGTCTAGCAGTTACTATTTGAAGATTTTGTTAAGTAATGTCATCGTTGGAACAGGGGTGTCTTGGATGACGGCCGCGATGACGGATGCCAGTTCATCCAGAGCCTCACGGTTAACACCTTTGAAGTTTGTAATGAATGGTGTTCCGATACGGATGCCGCTGGTCTCTATTGCTCCGCGGGTGTCGCCTTGGATCTTGTTTTTGTTGACGACAATTTTGTATTTCTTCTCCAAGATTTCTTGGACTTGTTTTCCTGACTTGTTTGTGTCGGTAAGGTCAATCATAAATAGGTGGGTTTGGGTTTTGCCACTGACGATTTTAAGTCCTTTTTTTGCAAGTGCTTTTGATAGGTAGCTCGCGTTCTTCACGACTTTCTTTATATAGTTACGATATTTATCGGTTTGTGCCTCCTCGAAACAAATTGCCTTACCCGCGATAACATGCATCAAAGGGCCCCCTTGGATCCCTGGGAAAATTGCACTGTCGATTTTTTTTGCGAATTCTGATTTGCAGAGGATTAGTCCACCCCTTGGTCCTCGTAATGTCTTGTGCGTAGTAGATGTTACAACATCGGCCCAGTCACACGGGTTTGGGTGAATCCCTGCTGCTACCAGGCCCGCGAAGTGTGCCATATCGACCATAAAGATTGCTCCGACTTCTTTTGCGACTTTGGCAATTCGTTCGAAGTCAATGACTAGAGAATAGGCAGAACCACCAGCAAGAATTATTTTCGGCTTGTGCTCGCGTGCCAGTTTCTCCAGTTGCTTGTAATCTAGGATACCTTTCTCGGTCAGGCCATAGTGAATAAAGTTATATAACTTACCGGAGAAGGAGACAGCAGCTCCGTGGGTCAAGTGACCACCAGCGTCAAGGCTCATTGCCAGAATTGTGTCACCTGGTTGCATAAGTGCCATGTAAACACCCATATTGGCGGAGCTGCCACAATGGGGTTGGACATTTGCATGTTCTGCATTAAATAACTTGCATACTTGATCTCGTGCATGATTTTCAACTAGGTCAACGACTTCACAGCCACCATAATACCTTTTCCCGGGATAACCCTCAGCGTATTTGTTTGTCAGGACCGAGCCAGTGGCTTTCAAGATATTCTTGCTGACCACATTTTCGCTGGCGATTAGGTTTATTTCGCCCTTTTGCCTGACCTCTTCATCTTTTACCCACTCCAACACTTTGCTCATTTGTGACCTCCTGACATGCAGTTTATATGAAAAAATAGACAAATGCAAGGAGGAAATCTTAGGAAAGGTTCGCAGAAAGAGAAGTAATAAGGCTTTCCAGAGCAAGGCGTCTTGTGCTGTTTTCAGTGAATCTTTGCTGGTAAAAAAAACAAAGGCTTTGCAGGTGCAACAGAATTTCGCAAATTGTTTCGCGTGACAGACAGATGGATAGTTCTACCGCCCGCAGTTCTCGTGCCATTTGTGCCGCCTGAGAACTTGAGTAAAAATCTTCATTCATGGTAATACTTATGATATGAGCACGCAAAAAGCAACTATAGAGACAACAGCCAAGAGAGTCTCGACCCCGACCTCGCCACAGGCAAAGACAACGGCGGGGCATTCACCGACCCGTCGACCCGAAGTTCCGCCAACATCTCAAAAAAAAACGGGAAACTCATCTACACAAAAATCAAACCCTAAGAAGCCCGCAGGGACGACTTCAAGCCGTCCAAAAAAGTCAGTAGCAAAAAAAGAAGAAGAACCCAAATTCTGGGAAAAAGCCGTAAACGGGATGAACAGTATGAACAGCCAATTCTCAAAAATAATGGACAATGCGATCGAGCACATTCAAAACTGGCGAGAGGACTAGAGTATAATGTCAGCATCTGGTTGACCAAATGCCCAGTCACGAACTATATTTAAAGAAGATGGGTAAGAAGGATAAGGACATAGGCTTATACAAGCGTATAATGTGCGGAGTGGCTGTCTTGGCTTCTATAACCATTTCTTTTGTTATGGTATTTATAAGCGATACCCCTACAACAATCCCTCTGAGTGCTATAGGTTATCAGAACCGCCTTCTATTTTTCTTTTGGGGTGTGACAACATCAAGTGCTGTCTATTTCAATCTGAAGCTTATGGCCAGAAACTTAAAGTTTAAGAGTATTATCTTCGACTGGGTTTTAATAATTGGTTGCTCTATGGCAATAGTGACGGTCATAGTCATGGGCTATCATCCTGTCCGTCGTATTATTCATGTGGGGTCTGCAGGGCTGTTCGGGGTTTTGACAGTCATGTGTGTATTGGCATTATTAATTGTAAAGCTAAGAAAGAAGAGCAAGTTATCATCCATTCCATACTTAACAGCTGTTGCTGTTGCTGGCGTAATCTTCATATTTGCGTCTGCACAAGTTGGATGGTTTACGGCATTAACCCAGGTAATCTTGGCTACTGCGTGTCTTGTTACAATGTTCGCAACAAACTTCCTGGAAAAATGGCCAAGCGATGAAAAGAAAATCGAGCCTCTAATTGAGCCTACCTCCTTGAACGATACAGTAGGATAATAACGGTGGACATAATTATGGAAAGAGCCAGTCCGCCCAGAATAGCAAACAAGATGATATTAGTGTGGTCTGGTTCGGCATACCACCATTCGGGCGGCGTTTGTCCATGCCAACCTGGCTGGTTCGTTATGGTATTCCACCAAGTAGGTGGATTCATACCCCACCAAGCGGGTGGCAGAACTTCGCTCCAAACTGCCTGTAATGTTATATTTGATGTTATTGATTGATTTGCAAAATCAAACTTTACACCATTACTGTCAGCCCAGTGTTGAAATTCAAAACCTTCTCGTGTCGGGGCTTGTGGGCTTGTAAGGCGACTGTGAAAATGACTGATTCTTGTAGGATCGACTACGGAACCTCCACGCGAATCAAAGTTCACAGTATGGTTTCGTGCAACCACCAGGCGGAAGCAGCGAAATTGTGTTGTGTTAAAGCTGAAAGTACTTGTCAGGGATTGTCTTGGATTGTTGTTTAAATTTGCCCTGATGGTATTATAAAATCCTACACCCATAGAAGGATTTCCCATATTAACGGTATTGCCTGAATCCCATGCCAGTAGCAGGCTTATATCGCTTCTTGTTGTTCCCCATTGGATGGTAATCCCTGTTGGAGTTTTGTTCAGTGTAGTAACGGTAATTCCTGCGAATTCTGGTGTAACTCGGATGGCATGCTCTCTGATATAGAATTGTCCCCCAGGAAGAGGTCTTTCATCAAGCATCCATATGTCAAGCAAGTCCGAGGTTATTCTATTATAGTATTGTGCTAACGCTTGGACTAAAAAGACTTGTTGCTGGATACGGCGTTCGATAGGCAATGCGAACTCTACCGTTGTTGTCTCGGTAAGAATAACAGGTACCCCTAAATGGTCGCTTAGACAGGTTATTGTCTGCCCAAGTGTTCCTGCTCCAAAAGCTCCTGCACTTAGTGCAACAAATGGAAGTTCGGGTGTCAAGCCACTTTCGTTAATTGCTTTAGTAGCGGCGATCTGGGCTGACAGGAAATAGGGGCGGGCAAGTAGGGCATGCCCAACGCTTCCGCTTAGATAGGAAAGTGATGCCTCGTGTAAATCAATAATTATATCTGGGTTAAAATCCTGCATCACCTCTGTGATAACAGAAGCAATTTGCTGGGTCAGTGTTCCGTTTGGATCACCTGGAAAGGCTCGATTCAAGTCAGAGTACCCAGGCGGAAATCGAAGCCCTAAATCATAAGCTCTTGGATGGGCGATTGGCATGATCAGGAATTGACCTTGAAAGAAATTGAAATTATCAACAATTTCTTGGGCTGCATAAATACCTGCGGGTTCGTTCCCATGTATACCAGCAATGATAGCTACACGAGCACCAGTCACACCTGTGTCAAAAATGTGGTATGTGATTTCATGAGCGGAGGTCATGTCATATTTCGTTACTTGAAATGTTTGCTTTGTATAGGCCTGGGCATGCAGGGGGCCAATATTTGTAGGTGCAAGAATGAGTCCTGCGGCAACGGCAGATACGACAATAGTCGCCATTAGGGTTAATGCTACGACAAGTTTCTTTTTCATCATGATTCACTATACAGCAAATAGTGTGCGGAGTAAAAAAGATTTTTATGAAAAGTACTTGACATCCAATAGTGAAGTGTGTAGTATAGTAAATATACTACAAGGGAGGTAAATAATGAGAAAGGAAGTTAGAGTGGCAATAGAGGAGGGGACTCTAAGAGACACCGTTGATATCTTGGGGCAAATTGGTCTTGATATCCAGTCCGTGGTAAATATGATGTGCAAGCGGATCGCCAATGAGGGCGGGATAGGGTTTTTGTTACCCCATAAGATTAGCAAGTTATCGGATGAAGATTTTGCAACTGCAAAGAGGATGAGCAATATCATCAGTCCTCAAATGCGTGACATCGTCTGGGAATGTTTTAAGCAGTATCGAAAGAGAGGTAATCACTTTATTGCAAAGGTGGTGAACGAGAAATCAGGCATGACACAAGGAAGTGCATTTATTTACTCGCTTATTCTTGACAATATGTTGTTGGGCAAGGAAAACACCAGGATGATGAAATTTGCCGATTTGGTTTATTATTTAAACCGTATCAAAGATGAATGCCCGCGGGATGAATACAGTTCGGCCATACACTCGCTTAAAATATCCATTCCATACTGGAGGAATAACATACCTGGTAATTACGGCAACAAGGTTTCAGAGTTGGTTGGGGCTCATGAATAAGTACAAGAAAAAAAGAGCCTACAAAAGGGCTCTTTTTTTGGTGGTAGCGGGACCAGGATTTGAACCTGGGACCTCTGGGTTATGAGCCCAGCGAGCTTCCGAGCTGCTCCACCCCGCGACAATATACATATTATATGCCAATTAATGTCACAAGTCAACCACATATTAGAAAAACAGATTTTGTAGGGGTATTGACTTGTCTGTGCGGTATTTAGTATACTGGTCGAACTTATGGATGATGCACAAAGTAAGTTGCTCAGGGAGCATATAGGTAGGTACGGACTTGCGACAAATAAAGTTGGTTCCTTATAACCCGAGGTGGGAAGAGATTTTCGAGATTAAGAAGGAGCGTCTGGAAAAAATCCTTAGACCTTTTGAAGGTGAAATTGGAATTCACCATATAGGATATAGGCAGCACCTCGATACCAACGATGAGTCATGCAAAACCAATCATAGACATTCTAATTGAATCTACAGAAAATTACAGCTGGTATAATTTCGAAATGCAATTTGCGGGCTCGGAGATTATTGATGCCATTGCCGATGAAGGGATGCACCACCATGGTGATACCAGGAATCACGGAACGATGGCCTATGTATTTGAACTGCCGGATAGGAATAAAATTACCTGTTCAATTCGAACTGGAACAAAAGACGGTGATGGGCTGGTAAGTGACCTTCTCTTGTTCAAGTGCTATATGAGCGAGCACCCAAGCGAAGCCGCAAAATATGTAGAGTTGAAGATGAGGAATGCAATACAGGCAAACGGATTAAGTAGGAAAGACGCGTATCTTGCCCAGAAAGACCCCGTAGGTTATGGAGGTTCACATTATTATCAATACAGCGAGATGAAGTGGGACTTTGTTAAAGGAGTTATTGCCAAGGCTGGGGAGTTATATGAACCTAGTCAGTAAATAAAATTTCGTATATGCGAAGCCTCAGAGAATCTCTTTAGAGATTCTCTATAATAAATAAAGAAATTTCACCAGGGGTATTGACATGTGGACACAAATATGCTATATTATAGGTATAAAAGGGGGGAGGTGCCACATGAAAAAATTTCTTTTGTTTACACTGATAGGCATATTCGTTGTCTTTGGTGTCATGGGAATCATTTTCCTTGCGGGGGGGCTTAATGGTCTTGCCGCTACTAGGGAGGGCGAGATCAACCTATACTTTAACAATGGGTTATCTGGTGCTAACGAGGCTCAGGTCAGCGTAGAAATTCCACTTTGGCAAACCGAGGGGGGAGTACCTGAAACCCGCGAGCACCGTGCACACACTGCCCCAAGTGCAACCGAGTTCACAAATCCAGGGCACACATTCGTACACTGGGTTCACGGGCAAGGAACGCTGTCACCGCTTGAAGCAGGTGAGAGGATTCCAGCAGGTCTTACAAACTCGTATAATGATCACATATTCTTCGCGGTTTGGGAGGCACGAGAGTTCACAGTAAACTATAACAGCCGTGTTGCAACAATGCCGATGGGACATCTGTCATTCACAATGACATTTGGTCAGAACTTCCCAACACTTGAGGTTCTGCCAAACAGAACAGGATGGGATTTTGCAGGATGGGAAGTTCGCCCAGTTGGCGGCAACCCAATCCCAGTATGGTCAGGCAACGCATTGACTTCTGACATGATTGGAGCGGATGACACAGTAATGTTGCACGCACGATGGGTCGAAACAGGAGCGGCCTTCAGAGAGTTTACACTTATCCTTGATATGCGTTCAACTCTTGCCAGCTTGCCAGGTGGATGGTCAACAACAATGAGCATCACCTCTGCAAACGCGAATAATACTCTTCCAACACCAACATGGTACGGTCGTCAAGCAACAGGCTGGTTCATCAACGGAACCCAAGTCAACACTCCTGCTCAAGCGGCTCTGTTCCTTGGAAATCTGAACACAATTACTGTTACACAAAACTGGAATGTTCGTATCGCCTTTTACCCGAACGGGGGTACATGGGGATTCGGTGCACAGGGTATTAGAACTGAGTATGTTGCTCCAAGCGTAATACCTCACCAACCATCGACCTTGACACGAACAGGCTTTAACCACACAGGTTGGACTCCAGGTCTGCGAACAGTAACAATTCACGAACCCCTGGTAACATTCGTTGCCCAGTGGACAGCGGGTCCAGTAGCACCATTGACATACATCATCAGCTTTGACCCAAATGGCGGAACATGGAGCGATGTTGGTCACGGAAATATTAGAACATTTGAATTTAACGCTATGCCAGCAATGAGCCACAACCCAAGGGGACTGATTTGGCCAGCAGGACGCACATTCCTGGGATGGACATTCCAGTCTGGGAATGCAAATGGTAACCACACGCGAGTTGCAACTTGGAGTGCTCCACCACAGGCACAAACCTTCACAATCACATTTAACCCAAATGGTGGAACATGGAGCGATGTTGGTCACGGAAACTCACGGACATTCCAGTTTAACTCGAATCCAGCAATGAGCCACAACCCAAGGGGACTGATTTGGCCAGCAGGACGCACATTCCTGGGATGGACATTCCAGTCTGGGAATGCAAATGGTGACCATGTTCGTATTGCGAATTGGAGCGGTGCATCGCAGGCACAAACCTTCACAATCACATTTAACCCAAATGGTGGAACATGGCAGGACACAGGTAACAGCAACTCGCGTACATTCGAGTTCAGTACAAACCCAGCAATGAGCCATACACCAAGAACTCTGTTATGGCCAACAGGTCGTACATTTCAAGGCTGGACAGTTCAATCAGGTAGTGCAAACGGCAACCACACACGAATTGCTAACTGGAGTGCTCCACAGCAATCTCAAGCACCAGCTCCACAGCAACCAGTGCAAATGACCTACCGAATTCGTTTTATGGCTAATGGTGGAACATTCGCTGGTGGTTCAACTGTACAATATGTAACGGTGAACCGTAACACACCAATCAGTGCAAATACAATGTTCGGCACAGCGGTTACGGGTGGCCACACAAACGACACAACACGAATCTCTAGGTCCGGTTGGGATAGGATTGCTTGGAGTTCAAACTCTACAACGCAATTCCCAAGTATGACAGTAGGAGTAACCCTTAACTCAATGCTTACAACTACATTTGACGGAGTACCTGCATGGTCAACCGCAAGAGGCAATGTGTCGGTTCAGGGTAATGTTACAACGGTTACAGTTTGGGCATTCTGGGTAAGACTGTAATTGTCGAAGAGGTCTACTGACCAAAAAAGACTCATAGCCATGTGCATGAGTCTTTTTTTTGATATCTTGCCCACAGAGCTCCGCGAGAGCTTTGAACGCCTGCCATTGAGGGAGGTCAACGAGATTCGCCTCCGGGCAAATTCTCCTGTAGTTATTTGTATTAATGGACGCAACATGTTGGTGGAGGGTATTATTGTTACTAGAGCAGATTTAGACACAATTTTACATAAGGCCAGTAATTATTCGATTTACAGTGTTAACGAGCAATTGAAACAGGGCTTCATAACAATCCGGGGCGGAATCCGAATAGGAATATCAGCACAAATCGTATCCGAGCGTGGCGAGGTTTTATCCGTCAAAAATATCCAATCCTTGAATATTAGAATTCCTCACGAAATCCGAAACTGTTCTTATCCGATACTGAATTACATATTCGAAAATCCAAAGCCGTTGAAAACATTAATTATCAGTCCCCCAGGGTGCGGCAAGACAACGATCCTGCGTGACCTCGCCGCCCAGATAAGCGACAAGTATAATTTGTTGAATACTCTTATCTTGGATGAGAGGGGGGAAATCGCCGCAAATCATTTAGGGGACAATCAACTTGATGTTGGCCAGTTTACTGATGTGATATCTGGGTGCACCAAATCCTATGGATTCGAAAACGGAATCCGCAGCATGCGTCCTGATGTTATAATAACGGACGAGGTTGCGACCAAATCAGATATCGAGATGTTATCCCTTGCTGCCCGTTCAGGCGTGTCGATAATCGCAACCGTTCATGCCAGTGGGCTTGACGAGGTCAGGTTAAAACCATATTTCAAGGACCTCATCGACGAGCGAGTTTTTGACCGGTATGTTGTCCTTGAGGGGCTCGGCAAGGTCGCGGGGGTGTGGGACAGGAATCTCAAGCTACTGGCGATGTGAGTTGTCGTGTTCAATAGTAGTAGGGTGCAAAGGATGCCGTTGGATTAATTCCTCGACTTGATTTTCACCAAATTTATTTATCATAAACTCGACAGTAATTCTGCCGAATGCCATTGAGTCATCTGGAATTTCATTTTGGTAGTCAAATGAATACTTCTTAAGAAATGGGAATGTGTGGATATTAAATTCGCAAATAGCGGTATCAGCATAATCATTTTCATTAAAATAATAAAATCACGCAGGCGATACCCATGATGATGAATAATTTAAGATACAATGTTGCCTCTTTCTTTAACCGGGTGGCTGCGGTTTGATGGAGGGTTGTAAAGTGAGAATGAGCAGATTCCAATTTTTCGATTTCCTCTTTTGCTCCGTGGCGGCCGAGATTCAGGAAGAACTCACTGACATGTGAGCGTTCTTCGGGTCTAAGGCGATGCCACATGTAGGGGGTGAGGGTTTGGTGGGTGATGTCTTGTTTTGTGTCCAGCAAGTTCTTATAGCCCGTCAGAGTGTTCAGGAATGATTTGCTGTATGCATGTTGATAACTTTCTATAACTCGGGCTAATTCGTTCTTTGAAAATGATATCTCGGTGTTAAGATGACGACAGAATGCCGAGAGGCTCTCGAAGAATCGTTTGCGTTCACGCCCATAACAATAGACCGTAACGCCTATTGCGGCGAACCCTCCGAATATTCCAACAAGGAGTATAAGATGCATTGCTATTTATATTCTTAATATAGCGAGAATAGAGTCCGAACCGTATTAAATAACTCAGCAACCATTGTAAGAACCATCAACAGGCATATAACAACGGCAGCAAGGGATACAAAAGTACCCAGCTCATCTTTACCGCTTTGCTTCAGAATCGACGATACAACCGCCGCCAAGATTCCGATTGCTGCAATTCGGAAAATTACATCAATTCCCATGCAAATAAATATGTACTGGGTTAATACATATAGAAGTGGATTTGCTAAGGGTAATCGGTGTTGCAATGGCAACCGTGGCTGCGGTGTTGTTGCTGCGACCGCACAAGCCCGAGATCGCGGCGTTAGTGGGATTGTTTGGTGGGTTAATGGTTGTCCTTATGTTTGTCGAGAGCTTGCAGTTCATCATCGATAATATGGCTAATTTAGTTCAGAGAACAGGGGTACGGGCGGATATGTTTTCTGCGTTATTGCGAATTATCGGAATAGGGTATCTAACCGAGTTTGCCGCATCCGTTTGTGACGAGGCAGGGAATAACTCGATGGCAAAAAAAGTTACCTTAGCAGGGAAAGTCCTTATCTTAATTTTGGCATTGCCAATTGTTAATAACTTGATAGAAATAGTCGCAGATATATTGCCCTAGCGTGGCTGGATTTCTTCCAGCTTGCCTGCCTTGTGCAGTTCCTTGATTGCTTCCATTGTGTTAAATCGGTCAATCAGACGACCTAGGCGGTGCATGAATAGAGGGGCTTTGCTGGTGCTGTTTATTATTTTTTGGGTCGGTATTACACCATCTTCAAATAAAAATGAAGGCTCGTCATTAGAGTGCCTATTTGCAAGTGTGTCAACCAGTTCAGATTTGTCCTTGCCGATAAATCGGCTGATTTTCTTTCGAATCAGGGCATTGTCTTTTTCATAGTATGCTTCTTTTCTCTTTTCCGAGTTTGTTCTCAACTCTGGGCATGTACTCTTGAACTCGGCAATTAATTCTTCATTGCCCGAGGTCTTGACCATCTCGTAGAGGTCTTTTTTAATGTTACTATGAATCATGCTGAATTTTTCAACGAACTCCAGTGCACTCTGGGTTAGGTTGCGATCAAGAATTAGTTTGTGGATATCAAAGATTTGGCTATTCGAAAAGTCTTCCACTTGATAGTCACGATACATCGAGCTTAGGAAGCCTTCTGGGTTGTGTACAGTGTCAAGCTTTTCAAAAAGATCTGCTAGATTTTTCTTTCTTATTTGTGCCATTAGCGTATCATGCATATTCATAATAATAAGATATCAAAAAATCGACAAGATGTCAAGGTATGACTTTCACTAAGTAACGATAAATATAGAAAGTGACCGATTACAGAAAGTCGATGAGGGAGTATAGAACTCCGACTAAAAAAGTCATAAGGAAAAAGCCGCGGATAACGCGTCGCATGATTTTGATAATGCTTTTTATTGGGTTAGTATTCGCATTTACTGTGACGCCTCTTAGTTCGGTTGTGTTTGCAAATACGGGGGGAGGATCTAATGTAACGGGAGACCTAGAGAATAATGTAAATAATACTCTAGGCGGAATTAATATGGGTGACCTTGACCAGATAGTGAATAACCTTGAGAACGCCCCAAGAAACATATTTGGCGGCAGTTCATTCTCTCAACGGGTTGGTCAAATACTAAGCGGCGAATTTGCCGAGGATTATCCTAATTTGTTTAGTGCAATTTTGGCTTTATTCGGGGCATTTGTATTGGATATTTTGCCCGTGATAATGCTGATTATAGGTGTGGCGATTTTAAGTGGTTTTTTCCAAAATTTGAAATCCGAACAATCGGGCGAAGGAGTTAAAAATATTATACACTTTGTGACATATGCTTCAGTGGTGGTTATTGTCATGGTAGTGGTTGGTGGTCTTGTTATTCAGGTCAGCGGGGCGTTAAACAGTATGCGGACACAGATGGAAATCATCTTTCCTATTTTGTTGACGCTAATGGTCGCGGTTGGTGGTTTTGCCAGTGCTGGTGTTTATCAGCCAGCCGTTGCGGTTTTGTCTAATGGCGTGATGGTTATATTCTCTACCGTTGTTATGCCACTTTTTATCATTACACTTGTATTCAGTGTGGTGGGGCATTTATCGCCCAGCCACCGTCTTGACAAATTCGTAAGCTTTTTTCACAGTGCATTTAAATGGATTATAGGGATTATCTTCACGGTGTTCTTGGCATTTCTGACAATCCAAGGAATAACCGCAGGTGTGCATGATGGGATATCGATTCGGGCGGCAAGGTTCACAATAGGAAGTTACATCCCATACTTGGGCGGATATCTGTCGCAGGGACTTGATCTGATCCTTGCATCATCAATTTTGATAAAGAACGCTGTTGGTATGGCGGGGTTATATTTGCTTGTTGCCGTTGTCTTGGCCCCCCTTGCCAAGATAATAATCTTCAGTTTAGGGTTGAAGCTGGCGGCTGCTGTGACCCAACCTATAGCAGACGAGAGGATCAGTAATTTCCTAACCAGTATAAATAAAGCATTTGGAATGTTAGCATCAATCTTGATCGGTTCGGCATTTATGTATTTCATTACGGTTGGTCTTGTCATTGTGACAGGGAATGTGATTTAATCGTTTGACAGTATAATTTAAATGAGTTAACATAAAACTATTCTAATTTAGAAAGGGGGTTTCGAATGAAGAAACTTGGCTTACTGGCGGTCGCATTATTGATGATCCC
>WRBH01000015.1 GCA_009784665.1 Bacillota bacterium
GCACCAGTTGTCGTGCCAACGGCACAGCTGGGTAGCGAAGTACGGAATAGATAAACGCTGAAAGCATCTAAGCGTGAAACTAACCTCAAGATGAGATATCTCTCAGAGTTAATCTGGTAAGACTCCTTGTAGACCACAAGGTTGATAGGTCGGAGGTGTAAGCACAGTAATGTGTTCAGCTGACCGATACTAATAAGTCGAGGGCTTGTTCAAAGATTGTCTTTGTTTACAAGCAAATAGTACATGAGAAAATTAATAAATACCCTTCTACTCTACTAAACTTGCAGTATGCAAGAGTTGTTGAAAATCGAACGCTCACGGGTGCGTGAATCCCGTAACATTACTGGTGTCTATTGCGAGTTGGTCCACCCGTTCCCATCCCGAACACGGAAGTTAAGCAACTCAGCGCCGAGAATACTTGTCTGGTGACGGACCGGGAAGATAGGACGATGCCAGTCCATTAAAAACCCTCTTGACAAAAGAGGGTTTTTCTTATACTCTAGAAGCAGGAGGTGAATGATGATAACTGAAAAAGTTAAAAACTTAGTTGGAAGCCTTAAACAAGGTTTACTAGGCTTTATTGACCATGAATATGAAGATCATGCTTTTAATCCTGACATCTTCCCTGTTTCAAATCTTATTGACAACGCATGTGCTGCTGAAGATGTGATTAATATCAAAACATATCCTGCGAGTGCTATGAAAATTGATGAGAACAGTTTTACTTCTGAGGATAGACAAGCTGTTGCTAAGGCTGCTGTGGATGTTTGGAATAGGTTAGATCAAGGCAATGAAATTGAGAATCATTAGCGAGTGAAAATTATCGTATGACCGGGGTTTATGACACCTGCCTGCCTCGACCAAATTCTCTCGTGCTTGAAGTCATTTACCATGTTTTTGAGAACCTGTCCACCCCTGAATCCGTGAATAACTGTAACTTCCCTGCACTCCCTGGGCAATTGTGAAAAGAAGTCCAGCATCTCTAAATACGCATCCTGTTCCGTATACCCATGCAAATCCAATACAAGCTTCATGAGTTAAGTATATCATATCTCAGTTCATATACATATCCTAAATTAGTGCCCTCCCTCTACATACCATCCGTGGTATGTTTAAAAGGAGGTTCATATGCATGGTGCATTAATTGCCGGGCTGGTCGTTGGCGGACTTTGGGGATGCTGCTGTTGCGGGCATCGAAAACATTGCTGTCGACATCACTGTTGCCACGACAGGTGGTGCTAGGCTTACCGAGTATAAGCTATTGTTTGACCGGGGTTTAAAACCCCGGTTTGCTTAATCTATAATCACGATGTTGTACTAACCCGTACCGTTTTAGCACACCTGTCACGCTGCCCTGCCAACATCGTTACGCTACCCCCAATTGAAGATATCAAGTCGCCTATCATACTGAGCGTATCTATATCCTTTACTATCTTTGCAATTTCTTTGGTTATAACGGCACTGAGAGCCAAAAGATCAGTCTCGGAAAAATCACATAGCTTTTTGTCGGTACATGGAATCATATGTCATTTTATTCTGCCCACCAACATTTGGGAATACAATTTGCAAAGGAGGTTTAAAGTGCAAAAATCTATGAGATACTTAATATATGTCCTTGGTGTCGCTCTTACACTTGTCTTCGCTGGAGCGATTTTGCAAGGAGTCACACTCACCAATTTAAATTTCAACACTAACTATCTCGCAGATGCGATGGCTACTATTGGGCTGGTTGGTGCGATACTATCTGGAATTGCGTTGACTGGATTGACGATTATCAAAACAATCCAAAACAGAGACTCTTGACATTTGAGAGATTTATCTGATATAATATCTTTATGGAAAATAACATTACTACCGAACAGCTTATGGCCCTTCTGTCTCCTGAGCAACTGAAAATGATGAACCAAGCTGCTCAAGATGGATTCACCCCAGAACAAACCAGAAGCTTAGCACTAAAGACATTGGGCTTGGATACATCCATTAGTGTGCTAAAAAAAGTCTATAAAAGCAAGGAGTCCGCGGGAATGCCTCAGGACGAGCTAGATGCGTTTTACGCAACTCGTATCAGTAACCGTCCAGACTATGTATCTGAAAAGGAGTAATCAATGGCGATATCGTATAACGCAGAAATGGAATATATCAATGCAAACTTAACACCTGCAATGAAAGAAGTACTTAAATACTTGTCACCTGGAGAGGCGATGGATAAAGCTCGAGAGCTATTAGGCATTCTACCTATGGAAAAATTTGAGGATTCTTATATAGAGACAGCAATGTCTGACCTGCCAGAACAAGACAAAAATATGCTACTGCAAACACTAAGATATGATATTACCAGCCACCCCTTTTATGATCCTCAGGAATCAATTCTTGACTTGAATGCCCACCTGCAACCTGATAAATCTGATTTTGCCTAGTCGACAAAATTCGCTTGACAAATTGTCTATAATAGAACTAAACTTTGAACAAGGAGGTAGTTTTAATGAGGGAAAAAGAATTCATTGAAAAGCTAGCCGAGAAGTGGGAAGTCACCAAGAAAGAGGCCGAGGCCTTCATGGACGCTTATCACGCACTCGTGAAAGAAGTCTTAAAGAAAAATGGTGAGTTGACTCTGAATGACATGGGTAAATATGTTCTTCAGAACAGGCCTGCCCGTGAGGCACGGAATCCAATGACTGGTGAGACTGTTAAGGTTCCTGCAAAAACCGTTGCGAAATGGAGGCCAAACAAAAAGTTCAAGGACGAAGTTTTCGGAAAATAGACCTTGCAAATCAAGCATAGCATTAAATATTGCTTGTGTTTTTTGCGAATTTCGCATATACTTTTAGTATGGAGGTGTAACAATGAATCAATCAAGATTCACGGGTAATTTCTTTGTGATGATAGGAATGTATATACTGGCATTCATAATCAGCTTCTTTACATTCGGTATCGCAACAGCATGGGCAGTTGTTATGGTAAAGCGCTGGAAGGTCAAGCACACATACATTGAAGGGCAACAATTACAATTCGTAGGCAGTGGCATAGGCCTATTCCTACGGTACTTGCTTTGGGGATTTATCGGAGGACTGTTGGTCACAGGAATGATGATTGCATTCATGTTCATGGTACTTGGTGGGATTGGAGATATGGATCTAGCAAATATGGATTGGGAAAACACTCTCGAAACAAGCATCGCTATGTTTGCAGCATGGACAGGAATATTCTTTGTCGTTATGATGTTGTTCGGAGCATTAGTCAACTTCTTTATGACCCGATGGTTCGTTAAGGGATTGCGATTCAATCGTGGGGTAATTCAAACCCAATGAAAAACAAAAAAAGACCAGATGGTCTTTTTTTGTTGCATTTGCTGATCACTTAAGTTCGACTGTTGCCCCAGCTTCTTTAAGTGCCGCTTCCCACTTTTTGGCTTCTTCGGCAGGAACTTTTTCTTTGACGGTCTTTGGTGCTCCGTCAACGATAGCTTTTGCATCACCCAGTCCAAGTCCTGTCATTTCTTTAACAACCTTGATGACATTGATTTTGTTTGCACCAGCATCTTTCAGGTAGATTTCAAATTCGGATTTTGCCGCAGCGGCTTCTGCTGGGGCTGCAGCTGCTCCTGCTGCTGGAGCTGCTGCCACTGCCATTGCGGCTGCACTTACTCCGAACTTCTCCTCCAGAGCTTTTACAAGCTCGGCTGCTTCTACTAATGTAAGCTTTTCGATTTCGCCTACAAGTGTTTCAATTTTCTTAGACATTGCGTCCTCCTTTTTTAATTTAAATTCTTTAGTTTGCTCTTGTATTAATTACGATAGCCATATTCCTTGGAACAGCCTGAACCACACTGGCAATACCACGGGCACCTGATTGCAACAGACCCATAAGCTGTGCAATAAGTTGTTCTTTGCTTGGCATACTTGCCAATGCTATAACGCCTTGTTCGTCCAAGATAGATGTCCCCAGAAGTCCGAACTTGAAAGACATTTTGTCTTTAAGCTTTTCTTCCTTGATAATTTTTGCAGCGGAAATTTCGTCGTTGTTGCTGAATGCAACGGACAATGTTCCAACCATCTTGTCATCAAGTTCAGTTACACCGAAATTTCGCAACGCTAATTTTACAAGATTGTTCTTGTAAATCTTGTATGTAACACCTTTGGTGCGGAACTTGTTACGAAGAGCCGTATCCTCTGCCACTGTCAATCCACGATAGTCCATGAAAATAACACTCTTAGCGTCTTTTAGTTTTTGCTCGATCTCAGCCACTTTTTTCTGTTTGGCCTGGAAATTTGAACTAACTTTTTGTCTCAATATTTCACCTCCCTTTAATTGCTGGTTGCAAGTAAATATCCACGGAAAGAGAGATGTGTCTCACCTCGGCAGGACTTACGCATGATTGCACCTGCTTTCTTTGGCGGAAATTTATATCTATATTATACACCATGAAAACAGCACAGTCAAGCTATTTACTATTGGTTCTTCTTCATCCTATCCTTAATATCTTGGTCGGTTACCTGACCAACATTTTTACCAGCCTTCAAATCACTAATGAATCCACCCCCGAACATGACTTGTTTCCTGTTCTCGGCAATCAATTCTGCCTTAATGGCTTTGTATTTTCTGTTTGATGCCACGATATACCAAATGACTATCAACCCAAGCAATGGAATCAAAATGGCGGGCAATAATATTGCCAACAATATTCCTGTGGTTAGACGATAGGTTACATAAGTATCAAATAGAATTGAACCATCCGCACTAACATCCTGCAAAGTCAGCCAATCAATATCTAAGGTGATAATGATATGTCCATCCTCTAGGCGTTCCACATTCTCCAGCTCGTTTATATTTGCTCCATTCAGACTCCAATTGCGAACCTGTCTGTTGCTTGGAGGGCTGACAGCCATACGGATTTGGTCGCCTGCCCGAATATTTAGTATTCTTCCATCCTCGGTGATTGGACGATTGACGGATACCTCACCACTGCCCGCTCGTATTGTAGTGGCTAGATTTAGAATTCGTGGAACGAAATGTAGAGTAATATTACGATGGAACAGCCCCCCCGTAATAGTAGCCTCCCCTGGAGCACTCAATTCAGTCGCAGTATTGATTCCTGTAATCGAAACAGGAGCCAAGTAATGAAAATCATGCGGAATAGCTTCGATTCTAACTGTTGTCCCAATAACAAACTCCCTTTCGTCTGTCTCTTGATAATCAACGAACAACCTGTATGTACCCATCTCTTCAGAGTCAAACGAGTTCGAGACATTTACAATAAAGATACGAATAAAGTTTGCTATTATCTCGAACTCGTCATCGGCATTTAAGTTTGCCATTAGTAATTGTGGGGTAATAAATGTATCCTCAAGTTCAACATAACCACCTTCCCCGTTTTTGATTGTAAAGTTCACAAAGCGGTAATTTGGAGATTCGACCAATTCCGCATCGGCTGTTACGGTATCCCCCACCCTGATACTTGGGTCTGTAACAAAGCCCTCTATATTCCAAAGCCTTTGGTTATTCTGCTGCCTGGATTCGACTATTATATCAAACTCTCTGTCTTCAAAGATTGCTGTTATGTTTTGTGCTAATTCTATATTGAAACGAATGATTGTTGGGGTTATATGTGTAGCAAAAGAATTTGCAAAATGGCTAAAGGCTCCCAATCTACTTGCATTTGCCCGAATTTCGACAAGAGAATCCTCGGCTATCTGGGCGTTACTAAGGCTTGTGACTCTGTCATGCCGCCCTGTTAAGGCATCAACCACAATAATATCAAGAGATCCTAGTGCCTCTTGTCCAATTTCGACTCTTGCCGATAACGCAAAGGTTCTAACATATTCAGCGATAATGGTAACTTGTCCATTTGCAACAAACTGATTCAGCCACGCGATATCGGTTATAACCGACACATCCAGGCTGGACAATAATAATCCTCCCATTCTCCATCCTGCAAAACGGAACCCCTCTGTCTCCTCCACAGCAGTTGCCTCGATATTAGCATTTGAGTTGATATATACTTGCGGTGCGGAACTGATGGTTATCATCTCGCCTGGCGTCATAGCATGTATGTGCCCTCCTCTAATGGCAACCTCGAATTCTATACTGTACTGAACAGGGGTAAAGTTCACCAAGATGGTACTGCCATGCAGGGATGATAAAACAAACCGCAAGTCAGTAACCAAAGGATTAAATACAGGAGCTGCACTAAGAAAACTTCCGTCCAGGTGCATGCTGGAGAACTGGAAATGGTCATGCGGTGCAGCAACAAGTTGAGTTATACGACTAAGAGGCGTCATAGGCAAAATTATGGGAACCCCTACTAGCCCTGTTATTAAGTCGCCACCGTCAATTCGAAAGCCAATTGTCCCGCCATTCCCTTGCGTCAATATCGTAGAAGAAGTCAAGGTGCTGGCTATCCTGATTACAATCCTGTCACCTTGAGCGTGAGCAGTTATAAAAGCTTCGTCAAATAGTGCAGACAAATCTACCGAGACAGTATCACCCAGAGTTGTATAGCTGGCCATATTTGCATGTTGAACCAACCAAATAAAATGTGCTGCCCAAGCTAGAGGATCTGCCGATATTGTTACTCCTGCCTGCCCTAACTGAATCGTTCCGCTGCCAAGCGTTATATCCGTACTTGGGATTGGGGAATCAGATAAATATAGTTCGAAAGTCTTTAATTGAAAATCTGGTTCAAAGTGCATGTCACTGAAACCGGTCACACCGTGGAATCGTCCCTCTTCATCAACAGTAATCGGAGTGCCTGCCAATAACCATCCTGTTAAATTGTATCCGACTTTAGTCGGCAAATTTTCGGTTGGCACCAAGACATAATTATGCCCCTCTGGCAAGCGAACAATAATAGTTCCGAATGTATATGTCACCATTGGGACAAATTGTTGTAGGTAGACTTGGCCACCCCATATTACAAACTTTTCTTCGCCCCCGTTTAGATTTATTGCTTCCATGGCTGTCTGTGTCCTTAACTGTGCGGAAGTCATACCCCCACTATATGGCAGTGGAATCGCAACATTCGAAATATTTAAAGATGGAGCGAGTGTGCTATTAAACCATACATTACGAACAACTAGCATCCCCACATTTAGGGTTGCTATTGCAGCCTGGTTCCCCGCTCCTACGGTGACAGAGGCATCGTTTATAGCATTGTTGATATTAGCAACCGCATTCCAAGCGGCACCCAGGATTCCTGCAGAATTCCCATGGACCGAATTAACCGCACCACGATTTACAACCCAATCAATAGTGATGTTTGAGTTGCCTTCGGCAAAACCTACAATTCCCCCACTTCTCCCGAACCCTGCTCCTGGGGCTAAGGCTGTTATTGTCCCTGTATTAGTTGAATTCATAACCGTCACATTAGCAGTCCCAGTTACCCTGCCCACCATTCCGCCAAGGGAATGCCCTCCTGTAACAGAGGCCCCTGTTTGAATTCCATCAAATATGGCATGCCCTGCGTCAACCAAGCCAACAACTCCACCTGCAGAATTACCACTTGCACCTGTGCTGATTCGCTGGACAACACTGTTTGAACAAATTTGAATATTTTCAAAGCGAGAATTATTCGAGGCCTGTCCTGTAACAACACCTGCATTAAATGTATCAATGCTTATGCTGGCATTTGCGAAACTCAAGTCATGAATGATTCCACCAACGACACGAGCAAATAGCCCCCCATTATTAGCGACATTGACTGTCATATTATAAATTGTATGACCTGCTCCATCAAAGGAATTATCTATGCCTATTGTCGGCAATGGAACCCAATTACTTCCGCCCATATCTAGGTCATTCATCAAGCGATAATGCCTCCCCGAAACATTCGGTGCCCAGGGCCCAGTAGTTGGACGCATCATTTCAAGGTCAGCCACAGTATAGATTCGAAACGGGTCAATAATTGAACCAGCTCCACTTAATGCGTAAGCTCTTATGCGTTGTTCTTTCGGAGAAATTGTGGCAACGGACAAGGCGACTATTCCAACAATCAGTATTATAAAACTTGTTATTATTCCTTTTTTCATTGGCCACCCCCTTGTTGCTGTGCAATTTCTTTTTTGAGATTTTGTATGACGCCTAGGTTGCCCATCCTTGCAGCGTTCTGCTCGCGACGCTTCAGCATTGCTGCGTGCTGTCGTTTCCTATTTGCATTCCGCATGGCAACCAATATAATCACCAATACCAGAGCCGGAATTGCAACAGCGGCAATTAACATCCCTATCATAAATGCCCGATTCATCACAGTTGTAACAGAAATGTCCAAATAATCACCATCAAGGAAGTTTATCCAATCTGGAGTTACCTCGATGAGAACGATATTTCCGCTGGTCCTTACATTATCGAATTGGGACCGCATCTGGGCAATGGTTAAGCCATTTAATGTCCACGAGCCTAATTGGAATCCCGATTGAGGGTTTAATGTAACCATAATTATATCACCCACCGCGACCGTCACAACTCTGTCCGCACTGTCCGAAACGGCAACGCTGTCCCCACCTCTCTGTGTTTGAATATTAAGCCCAATCTCCATTGGTCGTGGCACAAAGTGAACGGTCAATGTCCGTAGCCCATCAATACCAATACTGACCACAACTATATGGTCATCCAGCCAGTGGTCGTTCTCGGTAATTCCGTCAATACCTCCCAGCATGAATAAATCCCCAGCCACAGCAACAAGCTTTAGATATGTACCTGATGGGAATTCTGTTGGAGTATTTGGCATGATGGTAATAGGAGGCCCTAGAGCTGCCCATTGATCCCCATCAAATTCAACCGCCGTAACAGTGAAAGTTCCAGAACCAATAGTACCTACGGTAGTAATTACAACCGTGTGTGTTACCGCAAACATAGCAACAATGTAAATATCCATCCCATCCGCAAAATCATCAATGAATCCAGGATCAATCATCAGATTTGTTATTGTGTTGCTGCCAAACATATACATATGGCGTCTCTCGCCTCCAACAACCGCATACCAACCTTGGAAAGAATAAACCTCTACATATTCAGTCGCAATTTCCGCGGTTATAGACCCAACAGTCGAACCCATGTGCAAAACCGCAGGACTGATAACAGTGACTGCTACCTGTTGTGTCCCTAAGGCAGTTCCATTTGTATCAATCGCCCAAGCACTCAGTGTAAAAACAAACGAATCGAATACAAACAAAATCTCCCGATTTTCTACTAGGTCTAGTGTAACGATATTACCAGCAGTTGCATACTCCCCCCCCATATATCCATCAACTCTAGAGATAACCGCTCCTGGATTAGCACGAGGCGTAAGTGTAATAGTTGTACCCTCGTCGAAATAAAGGACAGTATATAAATTTGTAGTACTAAACGCATCTTCGTCCGCAAACCTGGCTGTTAATGTTACACTTCCCAAGTTATCATTTTCAATCATTACTTGGATGCTGAACTGCCTTACAAATATAGCAGTTATCACAACCTTATCGTTTTGCAAGAATCTTGTCAAAAAATCCTCTGTTATCTCGATATTTACTTCGCCATCAATTGCATTGAAATGTTCATAAGTTTGTTCTAGTGTATCAAAAATTCTAAGGTTGCTCCACGATGGATCCGTCAACCTATATCCCGGTAATGAATGAAGATAGATTCCCTCTAATCTGTCACCTAGTCCAATGTATTCCGTTACCCGTGTATCTATGATGGCTCCCTCTGGCACTGTAACATTTGACTCAACAACGATTTCGAATTCCTGCGTTCCAAAGTCAATATATATCTGCATATTATATCCCGGAACACCTGGGTTTATCTCCACGGTGTAATATGTCTCGCATATGCTTGGGGTTACAGCAATTGGCGATTGAACTATTCCAGAAATTGTATAGGTCACATCAGTCAGTGTCCTGAACCTGTTTGGGATGATTTGTATTGTTATTGGGTCAGTATGATTATTTGGGAATTGCATTGTCGATCCGAATGTTCGATTGATACCATCAACCCTGATAGAACCCCATGATGGAGATGTTCCCAGAAAACTTGTAAATGTCATCATTCTGGGAATATCAACCTCGAAAACACCTCTAAATGTTATTTGCCCACCAATTGCAAACATTTCGATAAAATCCTCGTCAACCAAATCCTCAAGATGCAAATGATATTCAATATTTGCAATGACTTGATCTCCTGCCCCCAGGTTCACCCAATCCCCTTCATCGTTCAGAACCATGAATCCAATGAAATTCTCGGCCCCTCCAAGCAGTGACTGGGCTTCTATATATCCACGCTGGAATATTGTCAAACTGGATTGGGCAATTGGATTCCCCTCGTGCAATAACCTTAGATTTCCACTGTCCGATACGAACAGAAACGAAGTCCGTGTCCACTGTGCAAAAACCTCTAGATTCATCTGCGTTGGGATATCCGATAGGTTTGCGTAACTTACCCCACTGCCATCCTTCTCGGTATTCCATCCTGCAAATGCGTGTCCTATCCAACTTGGGGTTAATACGCCTGTTATAAACTCTCCCTCTTCGCCATGCCACACATGGAACTCCTTGCCATGTGCACTGAATGTGATAACTACTGGATTAACGAAAGCCCGTTGGATCGGGAATCCGTCCCTGCCCATTATAAATATCTCTTCGCCTGCATTAGCGTTCAGCATGTCAATGAATGACTGTGTCCTCATTTGTGATGTCGGCATACCATAGGAATTCACAACATTCCCAGTAGGTATACTGGCCCCCGTTACATTCCCCAAGAACAAATCGGTACTAAAAAAGCTGTTCTCGATAAATACTCTCTGCATAACAGGAGCTGAATCCGATCCCCCGAATATTCCTCCGTTTGGACCAGATCTACTGGAAACGCTTGCAAACGCGAAGCTATTCCTTATAGTAATTTGCTCGGTAGGTGTACCAGACCATCCAACCAAGCCTCCTGCAAAGGTTCCATCTGCAAAAAATGTCCCCCTTGCAAACGAGTTTTCAACAAGCAGCCGCCTGTTCCCACCAGTAGAGCCTTGCGTTCCTATCAGGCCGCCAACGATATTGCTTGTATTATGAACCGTCCCGATGAAATAACTGTCTAAAATATATGTATTCATGTTTGTCGAGGCGTCTCTGCCTATCAGGCCCCCAGAGCTGTTTCCACCCCTTACCTGCCCCATATCTGCCGAGACATTTCGCAATACCAGACGCGCCCTATTGGCCGTGTTTGTTCCCGATGCACGGTTCTCACCAATAATTCCACCAGTCCTCAAGCCTGGCAAGGAAACCATACCTACATTACCACTTAAGACTCTGATGTTCTCCAACAAAACTGTATTAGTTCCGACAGCCCCCATAATAACACCTGTGACCACTCCTGAATCTGTTCCGCCTTGGATACTGACATTACTGAAATTCAAATTCCTAATAGTACCTTGGAAATTTGCAAACATTCCACGATTAACCCCTGCGGTTGCTCCCGTCACTGTCAAACCATCAAGAATAAACCCTCCACCATCAAATACGCTATTTATTGTAAATAGGGGAATAGGCATCCACTCGCCAATGAGATTAATATTATTGATCAGCCTAAAATGCATGCCCTGGATACCAGCGTGAGTTTCAAGCCTTGACCGCAATGTGCTTTGTGTTCCTATCAGGAAAGGACTCTCATATGTCCCAACTCCTTCACCATCAGAGGCCAGCACAGTGTCGCCAACTGAAGCAAAACTTATCCCTAAAAATGCAGAAAGGGCAAGCACTAAGCTCGCCACTATAGCAATCATCGCTTTTTTAACCATATCCGCCCCCTTATATAGTTTATTTTGAGAGTAATGTCAGAAGGAAATCCCTCCCAGCCGCTTTTCCATCTCCATCGCCACCCCCTCCAGCTCCTGGTAACATTGAAAATACAGACGGAGAACTGCCCCCCCCTGGAGGAGGAGCTGACGCCGCAGCTGGTGCAGGGGCAGGAGCCACTTGTGCCGGAGGAGGAGCAGGCTGTGGTGCAGGAGCAGGCGCCGCTTGCGGCATTGGTGCAGGCTGTGCTTGAGGAGCTGGCATTGCAGCAGGCATTGGCTGGGGCTGTTGCAACACTTGCGGAGGCATCTGCATCGGTTGGGGCTGGTAGGGCACTGCCTGCCCATATACAGGAGCAGTCGCCATATAGGGTGAATGTACCTGGGGCATTGGCTGGGCCGCCAGACCATGCATGGCCAAAAGCTGGGATCCGCTGGACGAAAACAAAGCATCAACTTCTTGAAGCTTTGCTAGCAACTGTGGGCCCAGCGGATGCCCTATTGCACCAGTTTGGCACATATGAGCGAGGTTTTGAATGTAGCTGACGGCGGTCGAGAGGTTACTAACTACGCTAAAGTTGTTGCCCTGGGACATCATCATGCTGTTCCCTTGAACAGACTTCAGCATTTGATCGAAACCCCCAAGTACCATACCATCTTATCTCCTTAATTAAAATTGACCAAGCAAGAAGAAACCTTTCGCGTTCGCTGTAACGGCATCTTTTTGAATAATCAGTCGTGGGTCGTTGAACAATGCTCTTAAGTACTTTTCATACATTAGAGCTCCACCACCAGTCAGTATAATACGGTAGAACTTGTTGAACTCTAGACCCAGACCCATAACGGCCTCGTAGGCCCTCTTGGATTGAATTTCCTTGTGCTTCTCGGATAACTTTTCCAAGTCGAACTTACCAAATGGTGTTTCAACCGTTGTGCTCTCAAGAAGTGCAATGTCAAATTGGTGAGGGTTAAGTGCGTAAATGTTTGCTTCTGGCATCTTGTCGTTAACTTCTTCTTGCAGGTTCGCGACATAGTCGGAAACACCTATTTCGAACCCAAATGTTCCACGAACACGCGACTCTTCAAGAACAGCCAAGTCAGTAGTACCCCATCCGATGTCAACAATGAGTGCTCTTTGCGACAGGTACTTTTGGTTAAGGTCTTGTGTCGCATCGTCGTAAACGAAGTTGTAAAGTGTCCCAAGCGGCTGTGGCACAACAATAACATCAACGATTTCGAATGTTATGTCCTCGACACTGTCCCACTTAACAGATTTGACGGAATAGTCTCCAATCAAGTTCTTTTTGATTTCCTCGGCAATAGCAGAGTTTTTGCTAAGTGACGATGGCAAGCCAGTTACAACACGAATCTTGTCTTTGGTCCCAGGCTGTAATACTTGAGTAATACCAATAAGTGCTTCAATTCTGAATGCCCCAGAGCTGTAACGCGATTTACCACGGCCACCGGAACCCATGGTACTTAGGTCACCGACCTCGTAAACTTCACTGTCAAGAACAAACATTTGATAATCCGTCTTGAACGAGTACACAAGACCCGCATCGTTAATTTCCTTGACCGTGTTACGGTATTCAAGGTGATTTCCGTTCTCGGTCCAAATTTTAATTGTCGAATTCGCGACATCTATACCAACAACCCTGTTAAACGGCTTTCCCGCGTAATTATTTACGACTGGTGCCCCTTTGTCCTTCTTACCCATACCTGCCTCCTTTTTAATTTTTCTTAAGGTTGTTAACAGCCACCCCAAAGCTGTATTGTTCTAGCTTTTGTTTTTTACTTAGTTTTATTTTCGCTGGTTTTCCTTTTTTGTGTTCTGATTTAAATAATGAGCCTGGGAATAAATATGCGTCCTTAGCTGTCCCTCCTTCGTAACATACGATTCCAACCAACATAGTTTTATCGTGTGGCCTGATGTGCTCGCTGGGGAAGACTGCTTCGGGCTTTGTCATATCATGACCAACGATAAGCAAATCTGCAACTTGATCACTTTGGTCAAATAGGGCAAACCAATTCACATTTCGCTTCAGGCTGAGTCCTACCCTTGCGAATAAAGAACTAAGATCCTTATAAGCCATGCCATTAAAGTCCATTCCGACTTCGCTGGTCGCAGCTCCTCCGTGCAACGCTTTTAATGCACTTATATCTCTCAATTTACCCCCTTTTAATAACCTATATTGGCAAACTTGTCGCTTTTTGTCAAACGATTTTTCGCTTACTTTCCAAACTGGCCCATGACATCATAGCCACTGTCTGTCTTGATTTTCGGTCTTGGTTTTTCTTCTTTTGGTTGCTCTGGATTAATGTGTGTATTTTTACGCGAATTTATTAGCCTATCGATGTTCTCCTGCTTTTCTTCTGGGGTTCTTTCGTCTTTATTTTCATCTTTTTGCATGTCTTGGAAAATCTCGGACGCCATACTTGCCGACTTCGCGGTCTGAGCGGATTTTTCTACCTTCCTCTCCTTGCCTTTTTTACACCTTGCCATCAATGGCTTGTGCAACAACAGGACATATACAATGACCAAAACAGTCAACAGTATTACCCCACCTATGATTAATCCAAATTCTAATGGACCCAATTTTCACCTCCTAATACAATTATTACCATAATCAAAAAACGCTGTCTAGCGATTTTCGACAAAAGTGCGGATTTTATGTACAAATTATCCTTCAAAATGAGTTTTTATTAGGCGTCCGTCATGCCCAAACGAAGCCACGGTGTTCCGTCCCTCGTCATTGTAACTGACCATAACATATTCAGATTCAAAAAAAATGTCGTTTAATTTAACAAAGTTTGTTGTAAATTCTTGCACCCTTGTGCTAGGCAGAATCTCACAAAACGAAATCTGGTTAATTGTCCAGATAAAAAACATAGTTCCACTGAGACGCCTCATCCTAATATCCATATCTGCGGGCAATTCCAACAAATTCCATGCTTTTGCCTTTTGGTCACTGAACAAAACTATCTTATAGTATTCTTTGCTGAATCTAATTACTTTGCTGACAAGGACTTTTTCGCCTGCTGCGTATTCGTAAATCGACGACTTAAAATCCCTTTTGGCGGTAGACTTCAGGATATATTCCCCATCTTTAATGATGTGTTCGCCGTCGTCTACCCTTTCCTTTTCGGTCATTATTATTTCGGTTCCTTCGACGAAGACTTTTCCTAAAGTCATTCGCTTACCCTCCCTAGAATAGTTTTAATATCTGCACTTGATACTAATTTATCAGGCATTTGGATTTTCAAGTCCTTTACCAGCTTATTGATAAAACTACGAACATTGGCCGCCCCACCCTTACCGCCAAGCATCTTAGCCACAGTATCAAATTTCTTTGGATTTTCTTTATACAAGAATGCACTAATTTCACCAGTTACCATAGCCATAGCAACCCCTCGCCTTATACTCAAGCGTGCCACAATCGCATTGGCAACAGCACTATATAATTCGATACAGGAATAACTGGCCGCCAGATACGCATTCATTGATGCCGCACAAGCATGCTTGATGTCCTCGATATTATCAGGCTTTTTTGGCAAGTTTACACAATGCTTTATATAGCTCTCTAGTGCTGATAATGCATAGGCGTCACTAGTTTCATTAGCTTTCTCGGAAACAAATGCCGCTAGCGCAGTTGCAAATGCATCAAACCCTCGCACTGCCCACATTTCTCCAGGCATTCCCAACATAATTCTTGGGTCAACAAAAGTCGCAACAGGCACAAGGTACATACTTTGAATCGTTTTTATATGGCCTCCCTGCCTAAAGGACGCATGGTTGGCAATTTCAGACCCCGCCGACGGCATGGTTGGAACAGTGATATGATGGATCATTTTCTCCGTGATACCATTTGGGCCAACGGCCCCACGCGGAAGATAATCATGCAAGAAGCCACCATGTGACAATAACAAACTGGCCAACCGCCCACAGTCCATAACGGCATCTGCTCCAACGGACAGAATACAATCAACATCCAAATCCTTTGCATATTCCACAACGGAATAAACTTCGGTATCGGTCAAATTTGCCGTAATATTGGTAAACACTTCGAATTTGACCTTTTGATCTTCCAAAATTGGCTTGACCCGTGTCTCCCAAATGCGTAAAGAGTTCTGTGTCCCAGCCAGGACAAGCACACTCTTAAACTCCCCCAAGTTTAACGAAGAGATTATCCCCTCATCAAAATGCACTTTAGTTACAATACTTTCCATATCAAACTATAACAAACCACTAGTTTCCCTGTCAAATCAAATTTACCACTACCTTAGCTTTCTTCTTACTATGAATGCTCCACCGACCAGTAATACTAATGCCACGGCAATAGCTATCCCAATCCAAACCCATGTCAAATCAGTATCTGTACTAACTGAATCAAACATTGGCACCAATACCATACCAGCAGTAATTGCAGCATCATCTGCTAGAACCGTTGTTGTGCCATACAAAGCCCAACCCGCAAATATTCGACCTTCTTGTGATGTTGGCTCGGTCAAGTGTGAAACTTGGTAAACTTCTGCGGTGATATTCTGTCTGACACCATTTACGGTAATAAAGTCCTGCCAAACAGCGGTAAATACCATACCAGGCACAAGAACTGTATCATCTGCTGCTCCCCAATTGATAAACTCTCTACCCGTTTGGGCTGCTGGAGCGAGCAAGTGACTGACCTGCGTTATACCTGGACTCAAAACAACTTGCACACCGTTAGCGGTTACATAACCACGGAATATAGGCTCTATCTCCATCCCAGCGACTAATGCAACATTCTCTGCCAACACAGTTGATGTACCATCCAAAACCCAACCAACAAATACATGGTATTGAGGAATTGCTGTAGGAGAAGTCAGATGCGATATTTCATGTACAATGCTTGTTATAATTACTTGAACACCATCTGCCATAACATATCCGCGGAAAAATGGAACGAACGCCTCGCCTGGGGCAAGCGGACGATCATTATCTAAAATCGCTGTCGTCCCATCCAAAACCCATCCTGCAAACACATGGTCGGCTGGAACTGCGGTTACTCGAACCAGATGCGATACCTCACTCCTTGATGTTGAAAGTATTACCTGCTCGCCATCCGCCATGACATAGCCATCAAATACTGGTTCAAAAACTTGACCTGCGGTAAGCGTGTGAACATTTGGCAAAATCACAGTAGTTCCATATAATACCCATCCTGCAAACACATGTCCTGAAGGTGCAGTTGGCACATTTAAATGCCCAACCTCATAGACAGTTGCGGTAATATCTACATCTTGCCCATCAGCCGTCACATAAGCCTGGAAATGAGCCGTCACAGTCGCGTTGGCAGAACCCAGAGTGAACAGCGTTGTTGCGTTATTAGCACTGGCAATCGTACCACTTGTTGTCGTCCAGTGTGTAAATCTAAAGCCTGCACTTGGATTTGCGGTCAATGTTCGTTGTGTATCTGGTGCTAATTCTATAAGCGAAGCATTACTTTGAACTGTTATTGTCCCTGCACTTTGGCCAGAAGGATTTATTTGGGTTGTTATATCAAAAACAGGATTGTTCACCAAGTCACTAAGGCTAAGATGTAATGCTGGCACAATTGCCTGACCCACCGAAACCAGATTGGCATCGTTTCGCATCTCTGTCCCAAGTGCCTCCGTCCTTCTTGCATTTGCAAAGTTTGTCCCTTGTGCGCTGCGTAGCCATGCCCATACAGCAAAACCATTTTGCACATGTGAACGCTCCGCAGCGGTTAGCCTCCATAGATCTTGATTACTACTCCCCGCAACTTCGTATGCAGATGGCAGCCATAACAAGTCATTTCGTGCACTCACCTCCATTGCTTGATTAATAGGAGTCCCAACATCAGGTTGGTTATTTTGCCATAGACCTGGCAAATTACCCGGGGCAACAAAGTGACGGTGAATATCGTAATGCTCGTCAAAAAGGTCAAGGACATTGTTAAATTCATCGGTAAGATTCGCACGAATATCCGAATTCTCGTAACGAGTATCTACCCCCCAAAATGGGTCGCCAGGCGTTGGACCAACATCATGAATTCTATTATTCCGAAATGCCTCTATCATTCTGAAAGTGAACACTGGGTCTCCTCCGCCATCTGGATGAGTAATGTAAACGAGCCTCCACCTCGAGTGAGTGAAATTATCACGTGATTGATTATTGATCGATCCGTGAGAAGGCATTCCATCGGTCGAGAATGTACCATATGGCTCGAATAATCGGATGTCTGGCAAAAAACCATCATTAGCAGTTCTAATATGTCCCGCATCCGACACAGTAATTCCTGAAACGCCCGTATGGCTGACATGCAAGTTCGGTGCACCCCGCCCAGCGTTTTCCGCCAAGTAAACTAATTCGGCAACTAAATCTGCGTTATATGTACCATCAAGGTTAAACAGCGGAGCCGTCTCGGTAATAATCGGACCACCGTTTGCAAGAACTCTTGGTGCATCTGGCCGAATTGTTATACCTAAAACTGCAATACCCAACACACAAAGTACTACTGCACCTACCACTAGTTTTTTCACTGCTCCCTCCTTCCTTACTATTCAATCGTATCTAGTATCTGCAAAAAAGTCAAACAATTTCACCCTGAGACCTTTCTCCTAAACCTTAACTTGCTCTGGTCTATGTAACCGTATTTTTTGCTGAGCTTAACAAGGAAGAATACCGTAAAGAAAATCGTAGCAACTTCGGCCAATGGCAAGGCAATCCATACCCCAGTAACTCCCAATGCGATTGGTAATGTCAGCAAGAATAGCACTGTAAACGCCATAGTTCGCAACAGGGACAAGAAGCCAGATACAATCCCATCATTGAACGCAGTAAACCATGCAGTGGCAAACACATTAAAGCCCATTATTATATACCCCAGCGACACTATACGCAACCCTCGAACAGTCATACTGTAAATGTTAACATAACCCTCTGGCCCATAGAAACTGGTGTCATAAATCAACACCAATACCCCGGCCAAGGCCTGCGTCAATACGAGGGCCGAAACGGACAAGACAGAAACAATAATCAAACTCTTCTTGAAAAGTTTTCGCTTGTGCTCATCCCTTTGCTTTCCATAGTTATAGCTGACGATTGGGGCGACACCCGCCGAATATCCGATAAACAACGACGCAAATATGCCTTGAATACCCAGGACAATTCCAGCAGATGCAACCGCCTCGAAGCCGAGGGAATCCATCAAAACATTATTCATAACAACAGCGGTAACGGTCGTAGCCATCATTGTGACCAATTCACTTGCCCCATTTAATGCTGAACGCCCTAAAGCACGAATATCCCATTTAGGGCGAACGAAATACAGCGTGCCCTTACGGAAGAATGTGAAATACACCAAACCTATAATCGTTGGGACACTGTAACCTATACCTGTCGCAAGTGCCAGGCTCATAATCCCCATATCAAAGCCGAATAAGAAAACTGCATTAAGCCCTGTACTAATAATTGCCCCAGATGTCGACGCAATCATACCCAATACCGGACGCCCCTCGGCAATTAAAAATTGGACAAGGAATATACCAATCATAACAAACGGCATCATTATAATCAGCGGCTGGATATAAGTCAGTGCATAATCATAAATAAACTCGTCAGCTCCAAGTATCCCCGTCAACAATGGACTGCGAATAAACCACGCCACTACAGAAATAATTAAACTGGTAACAATAACAACAACTGTAAGCATCGAAAAGTTTTGCCTAGCCTCTACCTTTAACTTTTTACCCTTCTTCTTTGCAACAAGGGCCGCCCCACCCACCGCCAACATAAACCCAATAGCCATGGCAAATGTAAAGAACGGTGCAACAATCCCAACCGCACTTTGCCCCATCATTCCGACACCACGAGATGCGAAAATCCCATCAACTGTAAAAAATACACTCATAATCACGAACGAGATAATCGTCGGGATTGTAAATTTCAGCAAGTTCTTTGCAGTGATTGGCTTATTAAGGCGTGATTCTTCCACACGCCTTTGTGTCAACTCGGCCTTCTCTTCTTTAGTTAGCTTTCTGCGACCACCCTCACATTCTGGGCATTCACAAGTAACATCATCTATATCGACCACTCCATCTTCATCGTCAAGAAATGCCTCTTGATCGATAATCTTGTCTTCCATTTATCCTCCCCACAAAAATGGACGGAGTTGCCTCCGACCACTTAAAATGTTACTGGTGGGAATTGAGGGACTCGAACCCCCGACCGCTCGCTTGTAAGGCGAGAGCTCTCCCAGCTGAGCTAAATTCCCATGCCTCTCTTTTGTAATTGGTGCGCTCGAGAGGACTTGAACCTCCACGGTTGCCCACAGGATCCTTAGTCCTGCGCGTCTGCCGATTCCGCCACGAGCGCGAACTTCTTATTATACCGCACCCTCACGCACCTTGTCAATTAATTCTTTTCACCTTGTGAGCAGTAATTATTGTTAAACTGCCGGCATTAATTGTCACAAGCTCTTCACCCGTATTCGCATACCAATTCTTGCCCTTTCTTTCAATTACAGCTGACTGCAAGATTACTTGCTTGCAATAATCTACCACATCAACCGTGTCGTCCAGGCCAAGGTTTCTCCTTATTCTGTCTGCCCCCATTGGGGTAGTATGTATTCTATCAACATCTTGCTTTAACATAAAATTATCACTCATGAATTCACTCGCAGGAAGACAAGGCTAGGCTCGTCATCATCACCGCTGTCAAAGAAAATCCTCAAGATATTGTAACCATAAACACTACTACCATAGCTTAATTCAAATCGCACTAGATTAAATACGAGCGGTAATCCTTGAAGTGTGTGTACAGTTAACCATTTATCTTCCGATGTCTGCCATGTCCCTGTATCTGTTCCGATATCAGAGCCATCAAAAACTACTGTTGCGCTACTTCCCGAATCCACCGAAGTAAACAATAATGCTGCTACCATGTGAAAGTCAAGATGATCTTCATCGTAAAGGTCGCCCCCGAAGAAAAATCTGTTAAGATTACTGCTTGAAACCCTTATCCAGCTTCCTTCAAGTGGGTGTGACTCTTGCGTTGTTCCGCCACCGCAACCGACAAGCAAAAATGACATCGGCACGATTACTGCAAGGGCAAGCAAACTGAATACAAATTTTGTCATACCATGATTATACACGCTTGTAAACAAAATCGCAACCTATCTACTCGGCTTTTAAATTTTCTCGACGCATGAAACCTGCAAGACCTTTATCGAAATATAAAACATTTTGCAAGAGTTCAAACGCCTACGGTCTTGGTGGGCCAATAGGTGCGGTAGTTGAACCAATACTTATATTTAGAAGTAATTACTTTATCGCCATCTCTAAAACTTCGCACATCGCTCGGAACAGGTCGACTTGATTATCTAGGTCTTTATAACATTTAAATCCATGAAACATATTATGCCGTATCCGCCATATAGCATAAAGCCCGCCCTCTAGATGATATTCGCCATTTGTCTCAATAAACTTAATGGCTTTTTTGATTGCGCCTTTTTCTTCATATCTTATTTCCGCATTCTCGGGATATACTCTTTTTTCAACATAATCATTTATTTCGTGTTCTTGCAAAACTGCTCTCATTGTCAATTGGTTTGCAAGCTTAACGAAACATTCTTTATCATTAATATTTGATACTGCTTGTTTAACTTTCCCCATTGTTAATTTATGATTGTTTGCCTTTTCAAAGATATTCCATAGTATGCAGAATTTTCCTACAAGAAATATTGTATTATTTTCTATATCTTCGCCTTTGATTTTCGTTGTAGCGTTACCCACCAGTCAACCCCCTCTATTACTGTTAACTCTATACAAGCAATCCGCTACTTAGTGGTTCCACTGGGAACAGGTGGTGGAGCCTAGCGGGGTCGAACCGCTGACCTTCTGAATGCCATCCAGACGCTCTACCAACTGAGCTAAGGCCCCGAACAAAATATTATACACCACAAAACACCCACAAGTCAATCTATTCCTCGAAAACTCCTCCAGCTGTATATACTGACGCAGGTCGGCACGGTGCGGAATTCTGTGCTCGGTAGAGCCAGAATTCACGGTTTGCCGACAAGGAAGTGTATACAGCTGGAGAGTTTGAGAGTAGTAATCAAAGCCTACTTCGCGTTGCCCATGTGAACCATAAGGTCAACTGTCTTAACCGAATATCCCCACTCGTTGTCATACCACGCAACAACTTTGACAAAGTTCGGATTCAACATAATCCCCGCTGTTGCATCAAAGATAGATGTGTGTGAATTCCCAATAATGTCACTGGAAACAATCGCATCCTCGGTGTACTCCAGAACCCCTTTCATAGATCCATTTGCAACCCTCTTCACTTCTGCACAAATCTCCTCCCACGATGTTGCCTTGTCCAACTTGACCGTTAAATCAACAACAGACACATTTAATGTTGGAACACGGAAAGCCATGCCAGTCAGCTTACCCGCCAACTCTGGCAATACCAATCCGACCGCCCTTGCTGCACCGGTGCTGGATGGGATAATGTTTCCCCCAGCAGCCCGGCCGCCACGCCAGTCCTTAGCACTTGGCCCATCAACTGTTTTCTGTGTTGCCGTAACAGCGTGAACGGTAGTCATAAGACCTTCGGTAATTGTGAATTTGTCATGCAATACTTTTGCAATAGGTGCCAAACAATTCGTAGTACAACTTGCATTACTGACCACTGTCATGCTTGGCTTGTATTCGGTGTGGTTAACACCAACCACGAATGTTGGGGTTTCTTTGTCCTTCGCTGGTGCAGTGATAACAACATTCTTTGCCCCACCCTTGATGTGTGCCGATGCACTTGGGGTGTCGTTAAATACACCGGTTGCCTCCGCCACAATTTCGACACCTGCTTTGCCCCAAGGAATCATTTCCGGTTGCCTTTCGGTAAACAATGCAATTTTCTTGCCATCAATCATCAGACCGCCTTCGACCGCCTTCACTTCTCCCTTGTACACACCATGAATGGTGTCATACTTGAACATATATACCGCGTACTCCGCATCAATGAACGGGTCGTTAATTGCAACGACTTCTACATCTTTCCTGCTCATTGCGTTCCGCAAAATCAAGCGACCAATTCGCCCGAATCCATTAATCCCTACCTTCACACTTTTAGCCATACAGCCTCCTTCAACAGGGATTATATCACAATCAATAAAAACTTCGCAACCTTATTTCAGACAAACAATACCGCCGTATCAATTATTATTGATGGTCGGACGCCGAAAAAGTATCCCGAGCCAGACTGGTTAGACAATTGCCCATTCCACCCATCGATTACTCCGCGGTGGCCCATACTGTTTACCCCAACCCAATATGAACCTACCCAAATGCGATTGGGCCATGCACTGAATATAAGTGAACCAGCATTTTGGGCAAAATATGTCGGATTTGCCCGTCGCGTACTGCGCATTGACCTGCCCACGACAAGGCCACCGTAAGCCATTTGCTCCCTTCGTTCTCTTGTCGGACTAGGTATGAAATGGTATCTGGTAATATGAAATACATCATCGTCGAGATTCCCAGGCGCAACAATCGAGTCATCAAACAAACTATCTCGTACTGTAACTAAACCGTGGTCGTGGTCGCCAAAGATATCACCAGTCCAATCCAACGATTGGTCGAATGACCGCACATGAAGAATATCATTTGACAACAACAACATTTGGTCGCCTTCCGTGCGCAGGACTCGCCATCTGATTACCTCTGTTTCGGTCAGACTGCTTTGATAGAATTGTCCGAACTCAATATACTCGTTGCCTCTATGTGAAAAGTGACGAATATACTCGTTCTCGAAATATATAGGCGGACCCGATGGCTCTGAACCCCTATCCCAAAAGAACGCGCCCAACAATCCACCAAGGAAAATAATGACAGATGCCCCAAGTGCAATCCAAACCCTCATCCACCCTTCCGATGACAAGTCTTCACTGCCATAGAGATCATCCATCTCATCAGTATCAGGACCAACAAACATTCCGATCACAACGATCATCTGAACACCAAATACTATCCAAGCGGCAACATTCTGTGCGGATGTCAGATACAAAAGCGGTAAATTGCCAGTCGCCGCAATAACCAGTGTCACCGCGTTCAAAAACAACAATGCCGGCACAAAAGCAGCTGTATATACGTACGAGAACTTTACCACAACCAAAACGACAACAATGGTTATCATCGCCAGGAATACAGGCCAAAAGGAAGTTGCAAAAGCAACGGTGAACAAGAACACCCCAAACAATCCCGTATATAAAATTGCGTGCAATAAAAAATCAAGAAGGATTATTCGCCAATCTATTTGTAATCCGAACAGCATGAACAGAACTCGAACTATATAACATACCGCCATCAGACCGGCAAAACCCAAGATAATCCAAAGCAGATTCGCGATAAGCCATGCAATGATGGTTTCCGCGATGAGAAGCATCCCCACAAGGACAATAATCGGGGTCATGGACGGAACAATCCTAATTATAATTATTGCGGCACACCTCCCACCCCCTTACAGCCTTACAGCCTTACAGCCTTACAGCCTTACAAGGAGTGGGGTCTTACTAATACATAGTACCATCCCCACCAAATATGTCAACCCGTTTAACTCATTACTGCCTTATCCATCACAGTCTCCTCAACCAGAGGCATGCTACAATCCATAAAAATCTCGCAACTCTTTAATGAACCTAGAGACCAAAGATGATGGCTTTTTATTATAGGCACAACTATAAACCCGATTAGGGGGCGATGGGACATCTTTCAATTTCAATTTAATAATCTGGTCATTACTTTGAGCATCCAGATACTCCTCAAAGAAATATCCTATCCCCTGCCCATGCATCGCCATGTCAAAGGCAGAATGCGTAGTGAGTGCTTCGACAACCGTAAATTTGCTATCATAAAAACCCTCCAGCTTCGTCAAAACCGACCTAGTCTTCATCAAGCCAAACACCACAAGGGGCAGCTCCGTCAATTTCTCCAAGGTGATTTCAGCCCCAATGCCATGTTGTGCTACAAACTTCCTCGTTGTGAAGAATACCATCGGATGGGACGGCAATTCAAAATTATGCATCTGCCCTGTCGGTTCTCGCAAGCCAAGATGAATCGCCACATCGATTTCATTTTTTTCCAACATTGCTAAATAATCGTGCGCAGGATGATGATGGTATTCCAACCTGACATCAGGGTATTTGACCCTAAACTCACGAATAAAACCAGCAAGCAAAAAGCTTGCATGCATTGTTGTAAGGCCAATTCGAATTGTTCCCTTGTTTGTCGCATTAAGCTGCTCATCGAATTTTAACAGGCTCTCAAACGCACTCTCGACCATAGGGAAAAGGGCCGTAGCCTCACCCGTTGGATCAGATCCCTTTTTGCTGGCAATAAACAACTTCCTACCTATCTGCTTTTCTAGCTGCTTGATATTGTGACTAAGAGTCGGCGGTGCCATCTCCAGCAATTTCGCCGCCCTGTTAATACCTCCAGTTTTATAAACCGC
>WRBH01000016.1 GCA_009784665.1 Bacillota bacterium
ACTGGGTCAATCCTCCAGCAGCGTCTACAGTAATGTCAGCAGTATCAATTGTGAATCTGGATGATGCACCATATCCGCGTGTCCATATTTGGGTGAATTGCTCGTAAGCTTCATCAGTGAAGTGAATTGTCGGTCTTGCGATGTCACCAACTTGCAAGTGGAAGATGATTTGTGTAGTAATCCCTTCAAAGTGGGCTGTATAGGTAACTATGTATGTTCCATCCGCGAAGATGTCAGGGTTAACACGGTTGTCGATAGTTCTGCCAGTTAGGTTTTGTGTATCCAGCAATCCAATTGGCTGGAAAAAGAAGAAGTCATGCGCCCTACCACCGATTGTGAATTGGGTCATTCGGTTGTCTTGGTCAAATTCTTCACGGGTGTCAAGTATGAATTCGTTATCTGGGGCTCTTGGAGCACGAACGGTGATGTAGCTCTCCGGATCGAATCCTTGCGGAGGAGTTAGGTCATTGTTAGCCATTACTACTTGCCAGCTTGGCAGAATTATGTGTCCGTACTGATACTGGCCAGTTGCGTATTGGTGCATTGCATCGTTAAGCATGTCATCAGACACGATAATTGTACGGATGCCCTCCGCATTAGCGGCTTGAGTTCCCAGTTGAGGAATCCAAACCTGGTATGTGTCATCGATAAGTGAATCAAGAGCGGAGAATGTGCTATTAATCAGACTAATTGCTATGTCACCTTCACCCAAAGTCGTAACAACAACTTGGTGCGTAATTGTCGCGTCAATGTCACCAGCAAGAGGACTGATACCCATGTTAATCCCAACATTTGACAAGGTTTGAAGCCTGCTGTTTTCTATGTGAATATTGAAGATGAAGCTGTATGTCGCGGCAAAACTTGGGGTGAATTCCATCGGACGAGATGGGTCAAAGTCCGCAGGCATTCCGTTGTCAGCGACTACACCAAGAGTGAAGCTCCCTACCCTTCTCCATGGAGATTGAGCGGATACGCCGGCTGCCATAATTTCTTGACCAACAGACACAAAGTCAACACCACGAATTGTAATCGCCAAGCCAGGTACGGTCATTGTTTGACCAACATGCATATTGGATGTTGCCCCCGCGGCAACAGAAATTCCATAGTGAACCTCGCCGACAACATAGAAAGTTGCCATGAATACGGTTAAATTCCCACCGTGGTTACTTACGGTCATTGTCAGGATGTGCTCGCCTGTCATACTTGGGTAGAAGTGGAATGCACTTGCCCCTGTTCCGCCAAGGAAGTTGTGCGTGCTTGTACCACTTGTATTGTGTGTAATTTGTGCAAGGTTTGTCGAGAATGGCAATACACCAATTCGGCCACCATTGTCTGGCTGTTGAATACTGAATGTTACTACAGAACTCAATGCTGATGCTTCGTCTGCGTAGTGCATCAGGAACTCAGGTAGGTTAACGCGCTGGTACTGTTGAAGAGTGCTGCCAGAGAGGTGTGTATTTGCCAAGGTCACTTGGTCATCCCACTCTGTGTCAGTTGGATCAACAATAAAGTCAACTGGGCCACCGTCATTACCCTGGATAGTTGCAGACGAACCGAATTCTATACTGAATTTGTCAAACGATGCACTGTCAACGGTTACGCCGTTTGGTTGATCTTCGCCAAACAACCATGCTTCGCGGTCGAATTCAAACTGGATTGCCGCATTCCCGTTGTTCATAGCAAAGAAGTTTCTTGCAACCGCGATAAGACTTATGTTTAGGACGCCATCAATGCTCATTTCATCGAGTATTGCTTGTGCAATTGTGCTCTCGGCTGGGTCGAATTCGAACTCTGCCCTATTACCACCCAACTCTTCAATTTCCTCGGTAATATTAAGGAACATTAATTCGTAAGTGTTTCCTGTAATTGGGTGAGTAAATACTTCGCCGCCCGATGTAACATGAATTGCAAGGTAGTAATTAACCTCGATATTAGCGGCATCAGTGAACAAGTCAGATGGGTTTGCAGCGTTCCAACGAAGGATATCAATATTTCCACGAGCGGTCAACTCAGGTCTCATGGCACCATGAAGCGTTGGGTCTTCGTTATGCATTGTGAATCCTGCAGCAGTTACAACCTCGAATGTGTAGGTAAGAGAACCGCTGGTTTGCCCTGCGTGGTCAACGCTCAAACGGTCGTTTGCAAATACTGTGATTGTATATCTTGCTTCACGAGTTGCAGTTCCAGGAAGTAGAGAGTTAGAGCCGTTCAAGTTACCCACTGTTGGACCACCAAACGCCCCATTTGTGAAGTACGGAACACCTGCGGCAAAGTTAATAACAAGTGGTTGTCTTGGATTGTAAGGCTGGAAGTTTCCATTACCCGAAGCTGCTGTTCGTGCAGTTGGAGCATTGGTTCCTGTCCAGTCCCAATTGCTGAATGTTACGGAAGTGTCGCTGGTTGCTCCTGGTACGGAACGGGTGATTGTAATTGTATAAGTGATATCGCGTGCCGCTGTCTCGTTGTCCCAGCCAAGAAGTGCAGGAAGAACAAGAAGGTGCGAGTCAGTTTGGTCACCATTTACATTTACCATTTGTGATGCTACTTGTGTTGGACGACTGGCTGTTCCTGCACGAGTTGGCAGGTAACGAGACATATCATCTGTGTTATCAAAGTTGATTACAGCACCGCCAGATAGATACACTGCCCTACCACTTGAATCAAAGTCGTATGCGTTTGTCCACATAATTCGCGGTGGAACAGTGTCAGTTGCAACATGAATTCGGGCGAATGGATCATGTCTAATCATTCGCGTGCCACCTGTTGTAACGGTCTCACCGTGCTGGTTTACACGGAAGATGTGTTGCGTTCCCCACTCGGAGTAGTCAAATCCTGCACCGAAGATTGTAGTAGTAAAGTAGATAAAACGATATTCTCCCAACTCTGTTGGTATAAATCTGAAGTCTGTGATACGAGTATAGAATGAACCTGGGTTAGCCGCAACTGTGTGGCCCTCTTGCCACTCTAGAGTTCTTGCAGGCCTCCAATGAGCATCTTCAGCCCCACTCATTCCTGTAATCAGGATTTCTGCACGGATAAAAGTAAATGCTGTTGCTGTCTCGGCCGTGTTGAAACGAACTGGGTTAAATGCGTTATTTGTTGTTCCATTTTCGTTAAGTTGTGGCTCTCGTGACATGGAAACTGTTGCACTTGGCAAGGTGATTTCTTCATTTAGACGCATTGTTCCTGCAAGTGGGCCAACCACTGGACGATTTTCAAAACGGATTTGGTCAGCTTGATTTTGTTCTGGAGTACGGCCTTCACCCACTACTCTATTAAAGTCTGCTGCACCAATGAGAGCCCCACCGATACTGACCGCATCGACATCAATTCTGTGACTCTCTAGGTTTGCAATGATGCTGCTGTCGAATCTGTTAACATAGCTGAATACCGCGTGATAGTTATTTCCAGCAACCGTTGGTGTGAATGTACGACGACCCGCTACTGTAATTGAGCCTGCTGTATTATTGGAGGGCACCATCGCACCAGTAGCACCAAAGAATTCTATAGTTGTATCTTCTAGCACAAGATTGCGATAGAACTCAAGAAGTTCAAATTGACCACTCGGACGAGCAGTTGCACCTGCATCAGGCAAGTCAGCGTAAAGCCTGGCCAACCTGTCGATATGCGGAACATAGCGGTTTAGATTTGCGTCACGACGAACCTCGAAAAGGTCGTTACCACGGATATCATAGAATGATGTTGGCAGAGGAACGACAATTGCCAAACCTGGGATAGAAACATTAGGCAAGATGTCCTCGGAGTTTGTCGGAAGTGCGAAACGGAATTCACTTTGCATAACATTAACAGTGTGGATGTGGAACGGCTGCTCGTATATGTTTACTGCACTCGAGCCACTTCCGATTGTGCCAATAACATTTGCACTTAATTGGTCAGTTGTAAAGAATCGGTATTCAAACAGACCTGCAAATTCCCATTCGCCATTATTTGGCAATGCTGCAGGAGTTACCGCGTCTGTGTTTTCGTAAAGAACAGTGTACGAGATTCCGCTTCGTTGAACGATTTGGAAGTATGGATAGCCCGCTTCAGTCTCGGGCATACCAATTGTCGAGCCCACTGTTGTAGTGTGACGCGGCAGTAAACGAAGCTGGTGGTTTGCCAGAACTCCGTGGACACCGCTTGGGAAGATGCTGCCTGCGTATGCATTCGATGCGAACAGAGGCGACAGAATTATACCAAAAATGGCAGAAAGTGCCATAACGGTTCCAACTATAAACACTGTTAATCTTTTCATGTACTCTCCTTTTGCAAATAGTAACCCCCAAGTCTATCAAATCTTGGGGGTCGTTGTCAACATATTATTTGCATTTATTTACAATTTACACCAGCCGTACATGTATTCAGACAATGAGATATCCTTGGATCGAGTTTGGATAGCTAGAACGCGTAACCCTGATTATAATAAAATCTATTTCATCTTCGCCATTCAGAGAGAATATTTCATCTTCAAGGTCAAATGTTTGCAGGCCAGATATAGCAAAAGTATTAGCATCAGGAACAGAGAATCTAACAGCAGTCTCAGAAGAAACGGTCCAAAGCGACGCATGGAAATTAGCCCACCCAGCATTTATAGTTGTGAAGAAAGAAGTACGCACCACAGTAACCATTAGTATTGCTCCATTCACTGTATATAATTCCATTTGAAACGCTGTAATACCCGCCACAAAGGCTAGCTCCATATTCAGAGGTTCCAGGGTATAGTTTTCCCTTATTAGATATTCACTTATCCAGAGACTTGGCAATGGACTAAAACCTATTATGCTCCCTCGAATTGCATTTCTGTTTGTAGGCGTTCGGATAACTTCGATTGTCGTGTTCGAGGCGGCTCCATTGATATTAAATGAGGCCCCATTTATTGTGAACCTACTCAAAGGGCCGGTGACTCCGAAAAACTCTATCCTGGCACCATTCAAATCTATATCGCGATTACTTGATGGCGACGACCAATGCTGGCTTGTCATTCTTGTTGTATAACCTCTTCCCTCGAAATGTATCGTTCTGGTCATACCATTTGCAAGGTGCTTATGAACATTGAATGTTGTAGAGTTCCCACCCAGCAACATCCCTGCCCCACTGGCATACATGTGGTATTTGCCGCGTTGGATAATAGTCCATATACCGTAATCTCGTGCCGACCTGACAGCTTGAAATGCATTTAGGCGACCACCTGACAGAGAGTAGTCTCTTATACTACTAGGAACATCACGGTCAACAGCATTCATAATTAATCTTCTTTTCGTTGCCGCAGTTAGATCTGGACGGATTGATTGCATTAACGCTGCGACTCCTGCAACCATTGGAGCACTGCTAGAGGTGCCTGTGTAATTGCGGAAACGGTTGTTTGTGTATGTAGACAAAATTCCTGACGGTGCAAATATATCAACAGAATTTGCGCCAAACCCAGAATAACTTCTACGATTAAGATTTTGGTCGTGTGCTCCAACAGATATTAAGTTTGGCAATCTGAACTGACTTGCATTTGCGAAATTATCTATATTATCACCGTGGTTTCCAGCAGACCAAACAAACAACCCAGGGAATCGTGAAATCGGATACACCATGGCTGTGTTTGTTCCAAAACCAGAAATACTGAAATTTAGAATTTCAATTTGACGGCTTGTCCCCCACGCATTTCTTGCATATGTGATAGCAGAAATCATGTCATTTGTCCAATGGTTACCAGCGCCTCTTGTGTCAAATGCTGTTTGCATAGGTACCATTGTTACCCTCTGAGCAACGCCAGAAATGCCTATACCATTATCTCCTACAGCACCTATAACCCCTGCTGTACTCGTACCATGTCCTCCTATATCTTCTCGTTGAGGTCTTCTAGGGTTTCCATTACTATATCTGTTGTAAAAATCGCCACCCCTGTTAAAATCAACATTGGCATTCAAATCATTATGACTCTGTATTCCAGAATCTATAACCCCAACACTAACATTACGAGAGCCAGGTGTGATGCCCCATGCACCCCTAGCGTTAATACCATTTGAACCAATCAAGCCCCATTGCTCACTTAATCTTGGGTCGTTAGGGTTGGCATTCAATCCTGTCTCCATACGGTTTGGACCAACATATATAACACCAGCCATTCCTTCAACTGTCCTCACCGTATCAATAACATTTTGTCTGCACTCTGTATTTAACCCAATGTGCAATATACTTTGGAAAGGATTGTAGTTGAAATGTTCTTCAAGAGCAGCCATATTTACTTCCTGCGCTCCATTTCCATTCCTACTCATACTATAATTTGAAACAGTAGGTGCTGCGGCTAAGTCCACTATTGAAGTTGCCCCAATTTGACTAAACATACCATAAAATGAGTTAAGCACATCCGATGAATTATTAGACATTGAACTGCTAAAATTGCTAAGGTTTTCATCCATAACAACTATGATACTGTTATAGCAGATTACATCTTCATCTGAAATGACAGTATAAACCTTTTCATCGCGCCTCCGCTGATTTTGAACGATAGCAGAGTCACTAAGCCCAGGTTCAAAAACATCCGTTTCATTAAAAACGGATGTCGCAGCAGTAGCATGAACATTCCTGTTCGCACTTGTGTTGAAGTTCATAGGCACTAGGAAGCAAGATACCAAGAACAGACAAGCAACCCCTAATGCAACCATTGATTTGTGAATTTTTCTCATAATTCTTCTCCTTTATTTTTTATTTTAGATACCACCAGTTTCTACTGTGTCAAGATGCGCACTATAAACTTCTGCCCTCTGTTGAAGAACATAAACAGCCCCACGAACATTATCCCTGCTTGGATTTACCAAGTAAAACACTAAGAAAGCCCTAGTGCCTAGTGGGTCATTATTCTTAATCTCTGAAAATTCAAATTCTGGGAAGTCTGTTGGTGTCCAATCTCTATTTTGGGCTGTTGCAGTTTCAGTTAAGAACACCAAAACCCTATCGTAGGAAAACACACCTCCTGGGTCTGGTATTTTTCCGTTGTTATTCCTACTGCATCCACTTACGGTTAACGAAATAACCGCTATCGCCATAATCAACAAAACTGCCGACAAAACTAGTTTTTTCACTCTGCCTCCTTTCTTTGAATAAGATCGTGTCTACACACAAAAAATCTTACCATTAATTCATGATAAGATTTATTTTTGCGATTGTCAATATAGTTTAGTTCGACTGTGTTAGTACAGTAGCCCCGACATGAACAGGGACGCCAAGCCGAAGTAAACCAAGAGTCCGACGATATCCTTGACGGAAGTGATAAGCGGTGCCGAACCCGCCGCTTGATCCATTTTCATTTTCATCAGAAGCCACGGGATAAAGAATCCAAGCATCGATGCGATTGTCACGGTTATGCAAAGTGCCAAACCGACGGATATCCCAAGCATCGCACCGTGATGCCAGCCAAGGTGTGCCTGTTGCCAAAACATTGCTACAAACCCCATTATTACACCGAATATTGCACCGATTGTAAATCCAATAAATGTCTCGCGCCCCAGCTGCTTAAAGAACCTCTTTGGCGTAATGTGACCCAGAACCACACCACGCGCGAAGACTGTGGTGGATTGTGTTCCAACCGAACCACCCATGTCCATCACAACGGGAATAAAGAACATAACTGCAACAACGGTAGATAAGATTTCTTCGAACCCATCCATTATGAACGCCGCCCCAATACCTGCAAGCATTGTTATGAACAGGAACGGCAAACGAACTTTCCAGTTCGCCCACAATGAACCCCGGGTTAAAACCTCGGAACGGTTAGTTTCCTTGCCAGTAATGTCGGCAAGACCGGCGGCCGTATACATGTCTTCGGTTGCCTCGTGCTCCATAATATCCATCGCGTCGTCGATGGTAACGATACCAACGATTCGGTCTTCCTTGTCGACAACCGGAATAGACAGGAGGTCATAATCCTTCAAGGCATTTGCGACCTCTTCTTGGTCGGTGTCCGTCGAAACCTTGACCAAAACCTCGTGCATTATATCGCCGATCTTCTCGTGTGGTTCGGCAATAAGCAACTTTCGAAGCGACATGGAACCTTCTAGCTTTTTGGCTTGGTCAGTCACATATAATGTATAGATCGTTTCAGTGTCTTCGTCTCTTGCTTGTTTGCGGATTTTTTCAAGAGCCTGCCCCGCTGTCATTTCCTTTTTCAACGAGATAAAGTAAGGTGTCATGATACGACCTGCGGTTTCAGGCTCGTACCCCATCAACATGTATGTTACTTTCCTCTCCTCAGGCGACAGAAGACCAATGAGGCGTTTTGCAACTTTGGCTGGCAACTCGTCAAACAAATGAACCCTATCGTCTGGGGATAATTCCTCGACCAGTTCACAAGCATAAGAGTCTGTAAAGGACTCCAATAGCTCCCGCTGAACTGGGGTGTCTAATTCCTCGAAAATATACAGGGCTTGTTCCTTGGACAATAATCTAAAGACTATTGCCGTCTCACTTCTAGACAACTCCTGAATAATCTGCAAAATCATCAGGTTATCATCAATCCCTTGTAAAAGACTCTTAAGACTCTTAATGTCTTTATTTTCCAATAACTCCGCAACCCGCTCTTGCAGGTTTTGGACTTCTTCTACTATGATTTCACTCATGGCGAATCACCCTCAGGCTACGCAAAGACTTAGTGTCGCCGTTTTGTTTTTATCCCATGATTAGGGTCAGGCGACATGATGATATGTATCTTCTACTATCGTAATAATCCATGCGCCTACCCCCTTTTATTTAGATTTTAACCCATACGAGCCAATCATATAGATTACTTCTTTAGGTTACGCTTGTCAAGTCCTTTCTGTTCCTTTAATTCGTTTATTTCTTTTCTTAGCTTCTTCAACTCTCTTACCATTGCTGACCATTCCTGCTCTTCTTTCTCTATCGCTTCGGCACGCTCTAGAGCCTCTTGGGTTTCCTTTTCCGCCGCCTCCATTATGGCAACCTGTGTTGCGGCCAAGTCTTCCAGCTTCCTGAACTGGAATGTTCTGTTTATGATTTTCAAAATTGCCCTGTGATAGATAACAAGCAAGAAGAAATTAACAATCAATAGATTTATAAGCAAGAACAATATCAACGGGTCACTTGGTAACTCGCCCAATATAAATGGATACAGAAATACCAACATGGCGACCTCGATAGGTCTGAAAACAATAACAATCAGAAGGAAGTGCCAAAAGTTCATCTTTGAAGCACCACAAATCACACATAGAAGGTCTGTAGTCATGAATGGAATAAGGAAAAGCCACGGCACACCTTTAGCACCATTACGGGCAATCCAATCAAGTTTTTTCTCGACCGCTTCCCTGCCAAAAAGCCAGAACATCAACTTTCGCCCACCAAATCGGCCTACGAAATACAAGGGGACAGATGACATTAAAACCGCCGTGATACTAATAAGGAAAGTCAGAGGAACTCCCAGTTCACTAAACATACTGACCGCTAAGACCGTTATAAAGAAAGTCGTCGTTCCAGGAATTATATTTAATGTGATGGATTGGACAAGATAAAGGACAAGAAAGATAGTAATAATCGCCGCAACATTACCACCGATGTCTGGGGCAGTTCCTCCAAAGATATCAAAGCCAAGAGCATAGAAGGAGAAGTACGCACCAGTACTAACAGCACCTAACATGAATATAACAAATATAAACTTCTTGATCTTTGATCGCCTGGCCAGCTTCAACTTCTCTAGAACCGTCAAAAATTTGACGGACTTTTCATCCTCCAGCTCTTCTTCGACTTCTTTCATCTCTATTGCCATAATACCTCCTGAGTATACACTATTTATGCTGCTTCTGTCCACTGTGAATTGTACAAATCGGCGTAGAATCCACCCTTCTTTAATAGCTCGTCATGTTTACCACTCTCTACAATATCACCATGATTCATTACAAGAATAATATCTGCGTTCTTGATGGTTGACAAACGGTGAGCAATAATGAACGAAGTGTGGTTTTCAGTTAGTTTATCCATTGCATCTTGAATCAAAACTTCTGTACGGGTATCCACGGAACTGGTTGCCTCGTCTAAAATCAGAAGCGGCGAGTTCTTGATCATTGCTCGTGCAATTGTTAACAGTTGTCTTTGCCCATCACTTACACTGGCCTTTTCATCCAGAACCGTGTCATATCCATTAGGCAATGTCTTGATAAAGTGATTGATTCCAACAGCTTCCGTTATCTCATCCAGGTCCACATCTGCCTCCATGTTGTACATTAAGTTCTCGCGTATAGTTCCCTCGAACAACCAAGTATCTTGCAAAACCATACCGAAGACCTCGGCTACCTGCTCTCTAGTTAGATCATTTATTGAAACACCGTCAATCAGGATTTCTCCCTCGTTGACCTTGTAAAATTTCATCAGCAAATTCACAAGTGTCGTCTTGCCCGCCCCAGTTGGGCCGACAATTGCGACCTTGGAACCTGCCTTTATATCCGCCGAGAAGTTCTTGATGACCAGTTCATCCCCATAGCCAAATTTCACTCCACTGAAGACTACATGCCCTTGAAGATTTTCAATTTGTGCAGTCAGTTCGCTTTCATTCTCTAATTCTTCCTCGCCAAGGAAGTCAAACACCCTTGCCGCCGCAGCCCCAGTCATTTGCATGTTTTGTAGAGCCTCGGCAATATCCCACAGTTGGTTTGTGAAGATTCGAACATAAATCATAAATACCGCGACTACTGCAAACATTGATGGATCATTTAGTGCCATTACTCCACCGACCACACAGATGGCGACGAAACTGAGTTGCGATATGAAACCCATAATTGGCATCATCAAGCCCGAATAAAACTGCGACTTCCAGCCCGATGTATATAGTTTCTTATTCAATTCGTCAAACTTCTCTCCTACTTGCCCCTTTGCATTTGAAACTTTCATAACAGTGTGGCCACCGTAATATTCCTCGATATGCCCGTTCATATCGCCAAGTTCATCCTGTTGCCTCTTAAAGAACTTTTGCGTCCTGCTCATTATAGCCGCCATAAAGATAAATCCAATCAGGGTCGAACCAACAGCGACGGCCGCCATTAACCAATTCGTCACGAACATAAATACAGCCGAACCAATAAACAAGGTTAAGGCCGCCATTAAGGTCACTATAGAATAATCAAGAGTTTGAGATATAGTCGTTGAATCATTCGTAATTCGGGACAACACATCTCCTGTTTGATTTTTATCGAAGTATGCAAGGGGCAACTTGTTAATCTTTTTGGACAAACGGCGGCGCAATGCTCGGGCAACGCCTTGGGTGACCTGTGCCATTATCAATGCCGCAATATAGGAAACAACAAACATAACACAAATTATAATCGTTATACGAATGCCTACATCAACGACGGAATCATGACTGTTTATACCTAAGTGAACCCACGCAATGATATAGTCCACCATGTTCTCGACCATCGAAACGCTAAATAATCGCAACATTGACGCTGCAACAGCAAACAGTAAAGCAATCATAGTTGCCAGATACCACGGTCTTGCAAACCGCAATAACTTCCCCCACGCCTTGCGAGCGGATTTGTCTTTTGGCTTTTTCTCTTTGACTTTTTCTTCTTCAGCCATTACCACCCCCTAACTCTTTTTTTACTTAACTGGCTTTTCGCTATTTCTTGGTAGACCTCGCTATGCTTCATTAATTCCGCGTGCGTACCGTGCCCGACAATATGCCCTCTGTCCATAACAAAAATTTGATCACAATCCTTTATTGTACCTATTCGTTGGGCGACAATCAATACCGTTGTCCCAGTAATGTCCTTCTTTAAAGCCTTGCGCAAGTTACGATCGGTTTTGTAGTCAAGGGCACTAAATGTGTCATCAAAAATTATAATCTTGGGCTTCCGTGCCAAAACTCTGGCAATTCCGATCCTTTGCTTTTGACCGCCAGAAAGGTTTTTGCCCGCTTGGGCAACATCCGCATCTACTCCGTTTTCCAGCTTCGATACGAAATCCCACGCTTGTGCAGTTTTAAGTGCTGATTCAACGGACTCGTCGGAGATTGGTTCGCCCCCTACCTCCCCGAATGCAACATTGCTTTTTATCGTCCCATTAAAGAGAACAGCTGTTTGAGGCACATAGCCGACGATACTATTCAAGTCTTCTAAGGTCATATCCTTGATGAAAACTTCACCAATGGTTATTTCTCCACTGGTCGCGTCGTAGATACGAGGCAGTAAGTTTACAAGAGTGGATTTGCCACATCCCGTACCTCCGATAAAGGCAACAGTTTGACCTTGCTTAATTTCGATGTTTATATCGGATAGAACATTCTCCTCTGCCCCCGGGTACTTGAAATTAACACCAGCAAATTTCAAGGTGTACTTATCAGGTGTTGAATTGTTTGTGGTCGTGATAGTTGGATCGGTGAAGATAACCTCCTTAATTCGACGAGCAGATACAATCGTACGAGGCAACATTATAAGAACCATAATCAGCATAAGGAACGAGAATATGATCGAAACCGAATATTGCGAAAAAACCATCATATTTCCCATATATGCACCCATATCAGCGGGCGAATTTGCTCCCACCAGAACCGCAGACCCAACCCAATATATAGCAACGGTTAACCCAGATAGCAAAAGGCTCATAAACGGCCATAACAAACCCATTCCTCGGTTAACCACCAAATTATTTCGTACAAGGGCATCGTTAGCCTTGTCGAATTTAATTTGCTCGAATTTTTCTGCCCCGAATGCCCTTACTACCCTGATGCCTGTTAAATTCTCTCGAGAAACTTGGTTTAGCTTATCCGTTAGAGTTTGTATTCGATTAAACCGCGGCAATACAACAATGATCAAAATCGTCAGTACGGCAATAAGAGCCGCAACTGCAATGAATGTTACTAGGGACAGTTCCCAACTGCTACCCAGTATCCGCAACATCGCCCAACCTGCCAAGAGGGGGGCTCGTATCATCATTTGTATCGCCAAGGCACTAAACATCCGAACCTGGTTCACATCGTTAGTCGAGCGGGTTATTAGGGATGCAACCGAGAATTGTTTCATTTCGGCTAGTCCGAATTCTCCTACTCGCTCGAACACTCTTTTTCGTAATCGGGCAGCATGACCACTGGATACAACTGATCCAATCCATGCAACCGCGACTGCTGTAAGACCCGATGCAAACGCCAATCCCAACATTATCCCGCCGTATACCCATACTTGGCCGATTGTTCCACCGCCCGCACCTATCACGATTTCTGTGATTCGGCCTAAATACTCTGGAATTGTTAAATCAATCCACACTCCCAAAACAATTAAACACAAAGAGAGGGTGATCAACCCCCACTCTTTGCGACTAAACATCAATAAAATCTTCCACATGACTGAATATATTACTATGCAACTACCTAATTGTCAAATCAACACGAACAGGAGATGTACCAGAGCCATTATGATGACTATCCCAGCTCCAAAGTTCGTTTGTTGTGCTTATTGCAAAACCACCGCTATTTGATGCAGATACTTGAACCCAGTTAGAATGAGATGCTATTCGCACAGGAGCCCAGCGATTGGTGGTCGTTCCATCACCAAGTTGTCCATTATGATTATGGCCCCATGCCCAAAGTTCACCATTAGCCGTCATTGCAAAAGTATGTAATTGACCAGACGATATCTGCACCCAGTCATTCCTATCCCCAATTCGCGTTGGAATACGAGCCCATGTAGTCCCATCGCCGATGGTATTACCCCACGCCCAAAGTTCCCCATTTGTCGTTATGGCAATTGAACGGCTTGCAGAGGTATTAACAAAGGCCCAATCCGTTCTATTGCCAACTCGCAAGGGTGTTGTCTGATCAGCACCAGACGATCCAGTTCCAAGTTGCCCACTTTCATTTGTCCCCCAAGTATAAACCGCACCTGAGCTTGTTAAGGCAACAATATGTCCCCAACCAAGTGTAGCGGCCACTGTGACCGAGATCTGTGCCCAGTCTGAACGAGTACCTACTCGTACAGGAGCGTGTCGATTAATTGTTGTCCCATCTGCAAGATGACCATTACCATTAAATCCCCATGCCCAAAGCTGACCACCTGTTGTTATTGCAAATGTACGACCCGTTCCCGCAGCAACATACGCCCAGTCCGAACGAGTACCTATCCGCACTGGCGAGTTGCGAGTAATTGTCGTACCATCACCCAGTTGACCAAAGCTGTTATCACCCCATGCCCAAAGCTGACCACTTGCTGTTATTGCAAAATTACTGCCCCAGGCCATCGAGATTTGTGCCCAATCGTTGGCAGGTGCTGCCCTAGATACAGAACTCCATAAATGCAACAGCTCACCACACTGTGTTAATGCCAGATTACCAGATACTTGCGAAACTACCCATTGATTCGTCCATCTAGCGTAATATCGCAGAACCCCTGTTAACCCCGCAGGAATTTGCGTCACTCGCTGCCCTGCGGCTACATTCCAATTTGGATTTGTGTACCAGCCAAGAAATCTGTGGTTTGTTAGCGATGGTTCGCTTTCAGCCCATGTATTCATTTGGGCAGCTGTCGGCAGCTGTCGAGAAGCCAAATTCGTGGGGTTATAAAACCGTGTTGCTGTTGAACCATTTTCGTTCAAGTCAAAGCCAGGCAGTGGCACGCCTGACGCATTCCCAGCACCAAAGTGAAGGCGAAGGATATTCCAGCCGCTCTCCCAGTTCTCTGGGGAAGGGTTGGGGTCCGGGGGAATCACCCCGATAACTGTCCCGTAAAATACAGGAGTTACAATTTGAGGTGCTAATGTACCACTGGTCAACGGCATTATTCTCCGCACATAAGGTATGTTCCAGCCTAAAAATGCCTGTCCTGGGAGGACTGCTCCCGTGAAAGCTGGGGTCACAAATGTTTCCTCAATTCCTGGTGCATTTGTCCGAGTGACTGTCCCTATATGAGCCCCAGTGTCTGAGCGGTAGAAGCGAACACTTGCAGTTGGTGGCGGAATGTGCACAAGATCTGGAGAAGCACGGAAACCAGCATCGTTTGCATTCGCTGAACCAGTTCCATTTCCAAGAGCCCCACTAAGGTTTGTCCCCCAAGACCAGACTTGGCCATTAGCTGTCATACCTACCGATGCTACCCAAGCAGTGTTAGCATGATTGTTTGATGCCCTGTTCCCTGCAGATACATCTATCCAATCAGAACGACTCCCTATTCGAACAGGAGCATGACGCTGGATTGTCGTACCATCACCAAGTTGTCCAACATTATTTGCTCCCCAAGCCCAAAGCTGCCCAGCATCATTTATAGCAAAGGTACTTCCTGATGAAGCATCAATAGGCCCTCCCCCTATCATAGATGTATTCCCCGACGCTGCTACCCTCGCCCAATTCGAGGCTGCTCCGATACGAACGGGTGCAAGTCGCCTAATTGTTGAGCCATCACCTATTTGGCCCCTTGAATTATTTCCCCAGCCCCAAAGTTCACCACCAGTTGTTATCGCGAATGAGTTATCGCTGTGGGATGAAGCCACAACTTTTCTCCAATCAGTTCTCACCCCAATGCGAACGGGGACATTGCGTTGAACTGTTGTCCCATCGCCAAGTTGACCATTATTATTTCTGCCCCATCCCCAAAGTTGTCCTGATGTTGTTCTTGCTAATACGGAAGATGCCCCTGCTGAAACCTGAGCCCAGTGCAAGTCAGGCCTTATTCTTAATGGAACTAATTGATTTCCAACTTGACTTCCCTCACCGATAGCTCCGTGTCCCCTACTTCCCCACACCCACAGACCTCCATCCGCTGTGATTCCAGCGGTAACTGTTGCCCCACCAGATACTTGTGTCCAATCTGATCTTGTTCCTATCCTAATGGGTTCATGACGAGTTGATTGTGTCCCATCCCCAATCTCTCCTTGAAAATTCGCTCCCCAGCCCCAAAGCTGCCCAGCAGAGTTAATAGCAAATGTTCTTTCCGTAGCTGAACAAATAGATACCCAATTCGAGGCAGTTCCTACTCGAACAGGAAAAAACTGTTGACCCAAACCTAGAGCACCACCTCCCCAATACCAAATCTGACTGTTAACGATCACATAACTGCCTGTCCCTCCCCCAGATGAGACTCTTGATTGATACAATCGTGATACTGCTGCTTCTACATCATCCTGTTGATTATTTGTAATCAATATTACACCCGCGACAACTGCACAGAACACAAAGATGCCCGCGAAGATAAAGCCGAATAACCTTAGTTTATTAGTGTTCACAATTTAGTGTAGCTCGGATTATGTCGATTATACAAGCACATTTTAGTCTGCTATCCAGTCATGCGGGCTAACTCCGCCGCACGAGCAGTATCGTCAAGTGGTGTAATAATAGTATTTGTGCGAGAATTGTTAGTCTGCTTAATGATTTGAAAATGCTGATCCGCAAGCACTGCGATTTGTGGCAAGTGTGTTACGGCTATGACTTGGGATACAGCGGACAGTTCCTTTAGTCGGTCACCCACTTTGCGACCTATATCACCACCGATTCCTGTATCAATTTCGTCAAAGACAAGTGTCGCTGTTTGACTTGAGACTAGGGACTTTAGGGCCAGCATAAATCTTGATAACTCCCCGCCACTTATAACCGCTGACAGGGATTTCAGGGGTTCTCCCACATTCGCACTAAACATAAACTGACCCTCGTCAACTGACTTTACCTCGCACTTAAATTCTGCGGCAGGCATGCCTAGGGGCCTCAATCGCTCTAGGAGTTTTACCTCTAACTTACTTGCGATCTCGCGTCGGATTCGAGTCAATTTATCAGCAGAGGTTTCGAGAAGTTTCTTCTGCTTGTCAATCGCAGATTTGAGTGCGGAAATTTCGCGTTCAGAATTTATCAAGCGATCGTGTTCAGCTTTTGTTTTCTCGTAAAAGGATTGAACATCGCCATATTTACGCTTGAGAGATTTAATTTCGTCTAGGCGGGCATCAACCCGCTGGAATTCGCGTTCGTCGTATTCACTTGTACTAAGGTAAGAACTTATACTCTCCTCTATTGCTTGTAAAGAATAACCTAATCCCTCGGCCTCTTCATATAGTTTACCTAGTTCTTGGTCAAATTGGGCTACTGTTGATAGGGACGAGATAGTTCTTTTATACTGGAGGCTTTCTAGGGCTTGTGTCAGGTTGCCCACAATTTTTTCGAAGTTCATCATTCGAGCACGAGTTTCGGTCAACTCTTCCTCTTCCCCATCTTTGAATCCTACTCGTTCTATCTCTTTGATTTGGTATTCATATAGGTCGACAAGCCTCGCCCTTTCAGATTCATCTGTGCCAAAGGATTTGAGTTTCTTTTCCAAATCTTTAAAAGTCAAAAGACAATCATGATACTCAGTCATGTCTATTTCCCCGAACTGGTCAATGACCTCCAAGTGATTTCTTGGATCTAGCAATTTCGCAGTATCATGTTGCCCGTGAATATCAACAAGGCTTGCAGTTGCGGTTTTGAATTCCGCAACCGAAACGATTTCTCCATCTATTCTGCATTCCGATTTACCATCTGATTTCAGTACTCGAGTAAATATTCCTTGGTCGAAAACAGCGGTGACTTTTGCACTCGTCTCGCCTGTTCGTATCATATGCTTGCCCAATTTCTCTCCAAGAATAAAGTTAAGGGCACCCAAAACAATACTTTTCCCCGCCCCAGTTTCTCCGGTCAGGACATTGAAGCCCTCCCCGAATTCGATTTCGGCGTTCTCGATCAAGGCAACATTTTTTATTTGCAGTATTCTAATCATCTTCTTCCTCACTAAGTTTTAGTTCTTGTTCTATCATACCCACGATTTCTGTTATCTGACCTTTTTTCTCTTGAACATCTTTTAGCAATTCTTTAACCAGTTCAGCACTTTCCTTAAATAAATTTAGAGCCTTGTCAAAATCTTTTTCGCTCTCAAGGGCTTTCACATTTTTTTCCAGCTCGTCTAACTTTTTAGTCATATTTCGCCTCCTCTATCCTTGCTGTTATCTCTCCATTGTATATCCTGATACGAATTCTGTCATCAGGTTTCAGTCTGCCCTGCTTTCCCAGAATCTTTGCATAACCCCGACGCAAGATGGCAAGAGGATTTGAGACTTCTATTCGCACACTTAAACTTTCAATTTTATCACCTGCTTGGTTAATCCTTGATATCATGGCAGATTGAGTGGTATTCCAGTCCGACTTGACAGAATTTGAGATATTATTAAGTCTATTTAGAATATTGAGATTTAAAAAGTTCCAAGTTTGTAAAATTTTCTGCCTTTGGTCGACAAAGATCGGAATGCATACTTCCGCGGCAGCGGATGGAGTAGGGGCACGCAGGTCGGCAACAAAGTCTATAAGTGTCCAATCTGTCTCGTGTCCGATAGCACTTATGATGGGTATTTGACATTCAAACACCGCACGAGCAACAAGTTCAGAGTTAAATGCGGACAAGTCCTCGGTACTGCCCCCACCACGAGCAACAATAATTAGGTCAACATTGGTAAATCGCCCGATTGCATCAGCTATAGTCTTATCTGCTCCAGTCCCCTGCACTTGGACAGGGAACAAAACTATGTCCACAGATGGGTTGCGACGGTGAGCTACATTTATGATATCGTGTATAACAGCACCCTGCTTAGAGGTTATAACACCAATTCGCTTTGGGTCTTGAGGCAAAGATCTCTTTTTGCCCTCGTCAAATAAGCCCTCACTTTGTAGTTTTTCCTTTAGCTCGTTAAGCTTCTGAAACAAATGCCCAAGTCCAAACTTTTCAACATGTACAGCAGTAAAGTTAATTTTACCTGCTTTGTGCCAGAAACTTACCCGCCCTCTTAAAATTACTTTATCGCCGTTTTTTATCTCGGCAAATTTAGTGGGGTGATAGCTGACGCATTGTATTACCGCTCCCTCGTCTTTAATGCTTAAATAAACCGCACTCCCTCGAATCGAAAGACCTTCGACTTCGCCCACTATATCGATTCCATGTAACATTTCCTCGGCATCAAAAACCGCCTTGATATAATTATTCAACTGGGAAACAGTGATTGTGCGACGGTTCATATTGTCACCACCTCTACCCCATCTTGTAAAATTATCACAGTATTTTCATAGTGAGCTGCCAAAGATCCATCTTTAGTCCGAACGGTCCAACCATCTTTGCCGACCTCGACCTCTTTATCACCAACATTTATCATAGGTTCTATGCAAATTACGCAATGAAGAGGCAATCGTTGAAGAGTCAGTTTTCGGATTTTCTTATCCGCACGAAAATTTGGAATTAGGGGGTCTTGGTGAACAGATCTTCCAATTCCATGCCCAAAGTAAGTTTCAATGATCGAAAATGTTGAATTGTTGCGAACAAAGTCTTCAACTCTATCGCCTATATCACCAACTTTGGATTTGGCTTTCAAATCCTTTATTGCCCTCCAAAATGATTTTTCAGTAATTTCAATTAATTTTTTTGCCTCTTCGCTAACTGCACCGACCGAATGAGTTCTGGCCGCGTCGGTACAGAAGCCTTTGAATCTCAGGCCAATGTCTATCGATATAATATCACCCTCACGCAAAATTTTATCTCCTCGTGGCATACCATGGATGGACTCCTCGTTCACGGATGCACAGATTGAATAGGGATAGCGATTGAATCCCTTGAACGCAGGTTCGGCATTATTATCGCGAATAAACTTCTCGGCTATTTTGTCAAGTTCCAATGTCGAAATACCTGCTCTGATATGCCGAGCGAGCTCTTCATGGGTACGGGCAAGAATTTTCCCGCCAGCACGGATGATTTCAAGTTCGGCTTCGTTATAGGTTTGAATCATTCTTGCTCCTCTATCCATTGTTCGTCAACGCGTTTCAGGGACCAGATGTATTCCAAAACCGCCAAAAAGATTTCCGACGGCTTTACATCCGCTCCGCTGTCAATTTTTAACAACACACCTTTGCCCTCGTAAAATTCACGCATAGGTTCCTCTTGTGCACGATATTGTGCCAGTCTCTTTCTTATCATCTCTTCTTTATCGTCTTCCCTTTGATAAGTTTCGCCACCACAATTTCGACACTTGTCAACAGGGCCAAGTTTTTCGTTATGATTCGCCCTACAACGACGACAAACCCATCGACCCCTCATGCGATCAATAACAATTTCATCCGTTGCAGTCAATTCAATAACGATATCAGGTTCGATTCCATATGTTTCCAGAATCTGAGCCTGCCCTAGACTCCTTGGGAATCCATCAAGGATGTAGCCCCTTTCGCAATCTTCCTCTTCCAGTCTTTCAACGATTATTCGACCTATTACCTCGTCCGACAAAAAAATTCCCCTACTTATCAGATTCTTGATTTCTGGGTCATCTGAGTTTCGCAGTATTTCCCCTGCACTGATGTGTGGAACACCCAAATCATTTCGCAAGAATCGTGCCAGTGTACCCTTTCCTCCCCCACTTGGGGCTATCAGAATGATTTTCACCATCTAGTCTACACAAAAAAAATGGCTATTGCAAGCCATTTTTTAATTGTTTTGTTATTTCAAAAACCCTTTGTATGTCTTTGCCAGCATCTGTGCCTGGAGCTGTTTATCGAATTCCAGTGCTACCGAGACTATAATCAAGAGTGCTATTGATGTGAACGCATTGTTCAAAGCGTTACCCGGCGTCACGAAATTGAATATCAGCGACGGTACAAGAGCGATAACCATTAAGAACAATGCCCCGAACAAGGTTATCCTGTTGTGAACCCTCCTGAGATAATCCCGTGTTGGGACACCTGGTCGGAACCCAAGAATGAATCCACCTTGCTGTTGAATCTGTCGTGAAACATCCTCGGGGTTGAAGCTGAGGGACGCATAGAAGTAACTGAATCCAAGAATAAGCAGTGACATCAGCACAATATTAGGCCATGTTCCCGTTCCCATGTTTGCCGAGTACCATTGGATGGCACTGCCGTTTGGGGCAACCATCGCCATGATAAGCTGCGGGAAGTTAAGGATACTGAACGCGAAAATAATTGGGATAACACCGACGGCGTTAATTTTCATTGGGATGTTGGCACTTTGCCCACCATACATTTTATTTCCCTTGATTTGCTTTGCATATGTCACGGGAATTCGACGCTCTGCAAGATCCACATAAACGATAAAGAAGAATATAAGTGCCAGTGTAACGATGAATACGATTGGTGTGACTATGTTTGCTATGTTCGCAACAACATCTTGCAATGATACAAAGAACGCTAATGCACCAGACGAGATAATACCAACGAAAATTAGCATACTCATTCCATTACCAACACCATGTTCGGTAATCTTGTCACCAATCCAGACGGTAAACATAGCACCCGCAGTCAGGACAAGTACAACAATCATAGCGGTTACGATGGTTGGAACTTCTCCGAATAGTTGCCCATCCACATCACCAGCCAGACCAAGTGACCAAACAATTGCTATTGCTTGCGCAAGAGACATAACAAGTGCCATGTACCTCGTGTAAACCGCTATTTTCCGTCTACCTTCGTCACCTTGCTTGGATAATCTCTCTAGACCTGGTATAGCAATGGTAAGTAACTGCATCACAATAGAAGATGTAATATATGGACCAACACCCAAGGCAAGTATAGCACCGTGCTCAAGTGCACCACCGGATAAACCACTAAGAAGGAACAAGAAATCCGATGCCCCTTCACCGGCTCCACGCATTGCTTCATAGAAGAACCCTGGGTTAATACCAGGGATTGGAATAAACGCACCTATTCGAAAGACAAGCAAAAGAGCTAGGGTTATGATAATCTTTCTCCTAGTGTCTTTTTGTTTAAACGCTTGTACTAGGGTCTTAAACATTTACTACTTTTCCTCCTGCTTTCTCGATTTTCTCGATTGCCCCTTTTGTGAACTTGGATGCCTTGATTGTCAGAGCAACGGTTAACTCACCATCGCCCAAAACTTTCAAACCATACGGTTCTATTTTTGACAATATTCCCTCAGCTTTAAGGAATTCAGCAGTAATTTCTGTACCTTTCTTGAATCCGTTCAAGTCGGAAACATTAACGGTTGAAAATTCCTTGCGGAAGTTAGAAGTAAAGCCCCTCTTAGGAAGACGCCTGATAAGTGGCATTTGACCACCCTCAAAACCAGGCCTGACACCACCACCTTGGCGAGCCCATTGGCCTTTGTGCCCTTTACCGGCCGTTTTTCCTTTACCAGAACCGATACCACGACCCAGTTGTTTCTTGCGAGTTTTCGCACCTGGGGCTGGACTTAACTGATGTATTTGCATGATTATCTCCTTAATCTTTTTCCACTTTGACGAGGTGCGATACTATCGCGACCATTCCACGAATTGCTCCGTTGTCTTTGTGTAACTTGCGGTCGCCAATTCTTTTTAAACCCAATGCGGTCATAGTGGCAATTTGACGCTTTGTACAGCCTTGCAGACCGTGAATCATTATGACGGTCATTTCTCCATTTGTTTCATAAGGTGCTTTGCCCTTTTCTTTCTTTGGCTTTTCTACCTTCGCAGGCTTAACTGGAGTTGCTGCTTTTGCAGGTGCCTTTGTAGCAGCAGGCTTTGCTGCCACCGCTGGCTTAGCCGCGACTGCTTTAGCTGGTACTGATTCTTTTTTAGGTGCTGCTTTTGCAGGTGCTTTAGCTGCTACTGGTTTTTTCTCAGTTGCTGGTTTTGCTGGGGCTTTAGCCGCCGCTGGCTTTGCTGCTGGTTTTGCCGCTACTTTCTTTTCCTCTGCCATATTGGCCTCCTTTTAACTTTGTTAAGTTATATCCAGTAAGTATACCCTAGTTTTTCTTTCCACGCAAATACATTACCTCTTCTTTCGTACGAAGTTGGCTTAATGCGTCCAATGTTGCATGAACAACATTTCTTGCATTTGTCGAGCCGTGACACTTCGCGGTAACATCACGATATCCCGCAAGGGACAGAACCGCACGAACGGATACACCCGCAACAAGTCCGTTACCCTCTTTGGATGGCATCATAATAACTTTGGATGTTCCAAACTTACCTATAACTTCATGGGGAATGGTTGTTCCGACGATTGGAACGGTAACCATATTTTTCATGCCGTCTTGTTCGGCTTTTCGGATGGCCTCGGATACTTCCCTAGCTTTCCCAGTCCCGACACCAACACGGCCTTGCAGGTCACCAACAACAACAATCGCGTTGAATCGTAGAGTACGGCCACCCTTTACAACCTTGGTAATTCTGTTAATACCAACAAGCTTGCCTTGAATGTCGCCTTCCTGTGGAATACGAACCTCACGAGGCTTTCTGTCCCCCCTAGATTCTCCTTTACCAGCAGCCTTGCGCTCTGTTGTACGCCCCTGCTTAGCAATCGCATCTTGCGAGGTCTTTAAGGCTTGGTCAGCCGATACGAGTTTTTCTTTTTTTTCAACTTCTGCCATTATCCCTCCTAGAATTTAAGTCCGGCCGCTCGTGCCCCTTCTGCTACTTCCTTGATGCGTCCGTGATATACATAACCATTTCTATCGAACACAACTTCTTTAATCTTCTTGGCCATTACCGCCTTACCAATTGCCTCGCCAACTGCGAATGCAATTTCTTTCTTTGTGCCAGTAACTTTTGCCATTTCTTTCTGCAACGAGTTAACGGCGACAATGGTTTCTCCCTTGTCATCATTAATAACTTGTGCGTAAATATGGCCTAGGCTGCGATATACGGAAAGACGAGGGCGCTTTGCCGTGCCGTGAATATCGGCGGTTCGTCTTGCACGAATCTTTCTGGCCTCGTTTTTATCTTGCTTTATTATCATTTCTTCTTACCTCCCTTCGCCCCGGACTTGCTCTCCTTCCTAATGACTTTCTCTGTGCTGTAACGAATTCCATACAAGTGGTATGGCTCGACAGGCCTCAACCCTCTAATATTGGATGCAACGCCACCGACTTGCTCT
>WRBH01000017.1 GCA_009784665.1 Bacillota bacterium
AGAAGAGAACGGTATCGCATTCCAAGTGAAACTGATGCCGATTGACGAAGATGCCTTGAACCAAAGTGTCAAACATACAGGGGTCAGCAAACGATTCGCAAAAAAGTACGGCAAGATGTTGGCAATCGAAAAGCTTAAACCCTTTGTCGGCGTAATTCAAGATGGGGCGGTGATAACCGCGGACAGCGTTGCCTGGTGTGACGGCGTGATATTGGAAAAACCAATAACAAAGGAAAAATGCCGTGAGCAGCACGAGTTCATCAGTGGCAAGAAAACATATGCCCTTACATCGCATGCGGTTTATTACAACGGACAAGTTGCCAGTTTCGTCAAGAAATCTCTGGTTGGAATTGAAAAGTTACCATCGAATGTTCTGGACGAAATTTGTAACGAACCCGAGACCCTATTCTGTGCAGGCTATCGCACGGGCGGAGCAATTCGGAATTATGTATGGTGGGAAAAGGGACATGGAAACAATATCCGAGGCCTCGACATAGGAATTGTCCGCAGGCTATTGAAAAAAGTTGGTTTCCCTGATAAAATATAGTTATGCAAGTACCAATAAAGCGACGAAAGCAAAACCTGCTGGCCCGTTTGGGAATTCGTGATAACAAGTACTATAACCTGTGTACAAAGCAATTCGATATAAACAACCTGCGAGAAGCCCTAGCGGAAACTGAGAACGGTGATTTCCTGTTCCGATTCGTATCGACCAATGGGATATCAGAAGTCGTAACAATGAACGAGAAAAATCGCGAACAAGCCCTGCAGCAAATTCTTGATTTGGATCCATCTAGATTTACGGAAATCCATCGCTTTAAAAATCAAGCAACAAAAGAGAAAGGATTCTATGGGCGAGTCGTCTTTCCCATGGGTGAACGATTCCCGCAAATTGCCCCAAGTATCATCGAACTTGTCCGTGATTCAACCGCCAGACCTCTGGAAAACATCAACGCATACGATGGGACATATCTATGGTTCGAGCGTCCCTCGTACGCGAAACCATACAGATTAAGAGAATTTCGCCTAGCAGACGACGAAACGGAAGAGTCCGAGGTCAGAGCCTCGGCGGACAAGGTTTTGAAGCGAATTACCGATTGGCAACGCGATCTATCTCGGCTTGCGACCTTGATGCAAGGTGTTGGTGCAAACAGCATCGGGTTTGAATTTACTTATGGCCAATGGGGCAAAGACGCAACGGATGATATTTTCTTTTACGATTATGATACTGGCATGGATGTTCGGGCCCTGAACATTATCGAGGAGATTTTGGATTCAAGACTTGAGGTTTGAGGCTTCCCTTTGCTCTAGTAAATTCCCCAATACACCGCTGAACTCTAGGTCGTATCGCCGTCTTTGCGAATCAGCGACTTTCGCAACATATCAAACGGCACAACGGTAAGGGCAAGAAGTGCAACGGTTATCAGGTGCAGGATATCCAACGGCACGGTACGGAAAATAGTCCCACCAATATAGATAATGGTAATCTGGATAACAGTTACCGTCCCCATTATCCAAACAAATGGCTTGTTACGCGATAGGCGAGAAAACAGATTCATCGAATGCGTTCTGGCGTTAAAGCTGTTCAAAATATTAATCAGCATAAAGAACGCAAAGAACACGGTTAACGCATACGCTGGCCCCCTGGCTAGGCGGATTTGGTCCATATAGTGACTGGTCAAGAACCATAAACTTATCATCGCCGTGAATGCACCCGTCAACAAGATTTGCCACCACATGTGTCGGTTTATAATACTTTCGGTTCGGCATTTTGGGCTCTCTCGCATGTATTCTTCCCTTGGCCTTTCTCCCCCGAACGCCAGGCCCGCCAAGGTGTCCATGACCAAGTTAATCCACAACATCTGAATAACCGTAATAGGAGTATCAATGTTAAGCAACGGTGCCAAAATCGAAACCGCCACCGCACAGAAATTTATCGTCAGTTTGAAAATTAAAAATTTGCGGATAGATTTGAATATAGTCCGACCGTAGCTGACACCCTTACTGATACTGTCTATATTATCGTCCATTATGACAATGTCCCCCGCCTCTTTGGCAACCTCTGTCCCAGACCCCATGGCAAAGCCTATATCCGCCTTTTTCAATGCAGGGGCATCGTTCACGCCATCTCCCGTCATTCCCGCCACCAGGTTCAAACTCTGGGCAATTCGCACCAACCGCGACTTGTCGCTTGGCAATGCCCGTGCTACGACCTTTAGCTGTGGTAAAATCTTCTTCAATTCTTCATCTGACAATTTCGATAACTCGTCACTGGTTAAGACAATTTGAGAAGCAGTTTCACTTTCTAAAATACCCACCTCTCTGGCAATAGCAACAGCCGTTTCCTTGGCATCTCCCGTTATCATAACCGTCTGGATTCCTGCTTCTGTTAGGCGATTAACCGCAGTAATTGATTCAGGTCGAACTTGGTCACGAATGGCAACAAGGCCTACCAATACATCATCAATCATAACTGCCAAAATCCTATGTGCTTGGGCGGATAACTCTTGAATCTGTTTCTCCAACTTTGGCTTGTTTGTAAATGACTTAATCTCGCCATTCTTGTTAAACACACGCCTAATGCGAGGAGCAAGAACCTCGTACGCACCTTTCAACAAAACTCTTCCATCCGTCAAGATCGTGGACATAAATTTATCACGGCTATTAAACGGAGTTTGAGATTGTCGCGTCCAGCGATCTCTAGCAAATTTAGCCGCAAACTCCAGCAGTATTCTATCAGTACTGTTTCCTCCCACTGCCTTACCCGCCTTGGTCAACTCGGACTGGGTGTTCAAAGTTAAACTTGTGGCCAGGATTTTAGCCAACTCGGACCTTTTGTCAAATTTGTCCAATTGTTGAAACTCACCAGTGCCGGTCACTACTCCAACGACTTCCAGTTTGCCATGCGTCAGCGTTCCAGTCTTGTCGGTAAAAAGAATATTCATACTGCCTGCGGTCTCAATTCCATTCAACTTCCTAACCAGTACATTATCACGCAACATGAACTTCACATTCGAACTGAGAACCACCGTAATCATCAACGGCAAGCCCTCAGGGACACTCATAACTATCACCGCCACGACCAGAGTCGCCGCACGCAAGAAATGTTCAAACACAAACGGAAAATCCGCACCGACCAAAGCACCCGACAACCACAGATTCAAAAAGTACGCAATCGCAACCAAGCCCGCACCGATATAACCAAATAACGAGATAACCTTTGCCAAGCCTTGCAGTTTAACCTTTAAGGGACTGGTCGGCATTTCCTCCTGTAATTCGCCCGCAATTTTTCCATACTCTGTCTTGTCCCCCACCCCTGTCACCAGCATCAGCCCCTCGCCACTTGTCACTACCGTTCCCGAAAATAACGAGCACGGACATAAATAATCTAATTTGGGGTCGCCATTTAGTACAGTTTTTTTTGCTTCTTTTGACTCACCGTTAAGCAGTGATTGATCAACCTCCAGATGCCCTTGCACCAAACGCCCATCCGCCGGAATTTTTTCGCCCGTTCCAAGCATTACTATATCCCCGACCACAACCTCGGATACAGGGATTTCGCACACTTCGCCGTCACGCCGCGCCCGAGCCATTATTGCACTAGCCTGTTCTTGCAACTTTTCGAACGCTGATTCAGAACCATACTCGCTAAGCGTCGAGACCGTCACCGCCACAAAAATTGCCAAGGCAATTCCTAAGGTCTCTATCCATTGTCCACTGTTAAATACAAAAACGACCTGGATTCCCAAAGCAATTAACAAAATACGCAACATTGGGTCGCCGAAATTAGCAAGAAAAGTTTTGAAAATCCCCCGCTTCTTTCGCTTGGTCAACATATTCATCCCATGCAATTTTCGCGAGGCCAACACCTCTGCCATACTTAAACCATTCACCCTCTATAAGTATGAGTTCACCAGCTTTTTAAGAAGTTCATCCACCCCGTTAAAATCCATAGCGTTACTGAATACCGCCTCGACCTGTTTATGCAATTCCCGTGCGTTACTTAATTCTGTATAGGCACGAAGAAAACAATCTTTTCGCTGGGCCATTATTGTCTGTATCTCGCCCCGCGTTGCCGTAATTTTGGCAGGATCAATGAATTGGGACAGGTCTATAATCTCGTCCACCATTCGAGGGTACTTTGGATCAGTGATGTGCGGGAATGTGCCATCAATAATGCCCAGACCTAACTCTGGCATAATTGCACCGTCATAAGACGCGGGGTCGGCACTGCACATTATCCATTCTACATTTGAGGGTTCCAGTGATTCAACGAACTTTCGTATAAATGTCGACTTGCCAACACCGCTGCCACCCTTCAGAATATACAATTTCTTCAAATCGTAATTATCTACAATCTGGTCAAACCACCCAACAAACCCGTCAGGAGTGTTGCTGCCCAGAAAAATCCTTCGTTCTTTGAACATACTTCAGGGTATTGACAAGCACACAAAACTGTGACAATTAGAACGGAAAGATGGTCTTTGATTTAATAAAATTTTGGCTTTTTTCATGTTTTTTAGAAATAAGTATTGACAGATGTATAATACTACTTTTATATTAGACTGAGGGGATTTTTACATTGAACGAAAACATTTTTTACCTTGATGCAAAGAACAAAATAGTCGACTTTTTAGGCGATAATTTTCCAGACTTTCCCGTAAAAATGCAAAACCGATTCCTAAATTTCTTTCCCAAAATGGTTAATTACGAAGAGGAAGGTGTCATCTATCGGCCACGATTATTATTCACAAACGACATTGAAAAGGTAATGAAGAGCCTTCCTGCCCCATCACGAATTGAACTTTTCATGGACGAGAACGAAAATATGTTCGCATCCCGCCTGAAAGCCCTTGTCCCTTTTACACAACACGATTGGTGTATCTATGTATCTATGGAGGAAGAGGGGGTATCATACGGAATCTTCAAAAATATCAACAGCATAAAAGAAGAAGGCCTAGAAGACATAATTTTCCAAAGTCCATACCTAAAGGATCGTGACGAGAAAATCTTCGGGATTTATGCGTACGCCGAGAACAGCTGGGCAGTTACTATGAAGTCTATAAAAGGCAACGAGATGAGTATAAACTTTGCCTTGGATATCAAGGTAGTTTCAAGCCAAGACAAGGAAATCAGCGAATTCGTAACAGCAGCGTTCAGCAAGCTAAAAGCCAGCAGTAAAAAGCTAGCGGAAGTTAAAACCCTATTCAAAAATATCTTCAAAAATGTTCTGAGAAATATTCACGGAACAATGTGTGTAATAGTGGACAAGGATTATGCAACCGCCTCATATCGAGATGACTTCCTTGATGATGGAATATGGTTACGAGAACCTATATCGTTCAGTAAATTATTCATCCAAGGCCAACATAATGTCGAGCCAAAGTTAAACGCAATCAGTGCCGTCTTTATGAGTATGTTGGACTTTGATGGCATCACAGTCGTCGATAACACGGGAAATGTCCTGGCATACAATGTGTTTGTCGAAGCAAACCTGCGAACCGCGGGCAATGTTATGGGTGGTGCAAGAAAAAGGGCTGCTTACACAATTATAAACAGCCGCAAAAAAGGTATCGTAGGCGTGTACTTCCAATCCCACGACGGAGAGATGTTTTACGCTCCTGTTAAGAAGTAATATGCTCAGGGATTGTCTTTCCAAGTATTTTCTCATAGAAAATCCTCGCTAATTCAGCTCCGCGAACTTTGATTTGTTCTTCGCCCCAAATCGCGCTCTGTCTCACGAAATTTTTCACGGACTGAAAATTTGATACAGCATAAGCACCTATCTTCTGGTCAAAACTAGCACCAGGCGGCAACGCGGTATTTATAACTTCTTCCAAAATTAAGAGATTTCCTATATTATGTCTATTCGAGATATCAGAACTCTTGTTCGCAATATGTTCAATTGAAGCGTTATTAGGAGAAATATCCAAGCCTTCCAGATATTTCGTAAGGGCATAGATTGCATACTTTGCATTTACATCACCCGATTGATTACCATCAACATATTCCAGTTCAATAAACTTCGGTCGGAATGCCTCGTAATCCGGCAGCAACCCACCTAGTCTTGCAATAAATCTCTCAGCAAGATTATTAGCATCATTTTTCGAAGTAGCTCCTCGTAAATCAATGGCAAATTCCGAATAAATATTCTCAAGCTTTGATGCACGCATGGCCATCAATGAAAAGACAAAATGAAATCTTTCAATAGCATAAAGCACTCTCTTTAGCATTTCAGCACTTAACACATCTCGATTGAAACGAGCATCTTGCAACGCAAGGAGAACAACTCGAGGCTGGATTGTTTTTGATGCATTGATATTCCCGTAAGCTTCTGGTATATATAAATAATGTCTTTTGTTCCCATAATTATGTGGACTCGGATGAATTATTTTCATGTACTCTCGGGATGCTTCTTCGAGCTCTTTAAGAAAGATCAGATAATTCTGTTCGGATACTGGCCTTACTTTCTTTTGGAACTCTTTATACAATTTCGCACTAGGAACCTTTGAATACTTCGATATCCAATAATGCCTGAAGAATGTAGTTGTATCCATTGCCACATAACCCCTTGGAGATAAATTTGCCTTTATCATCTTCCAATAATTCTTCGCCTCATCCGTTGGAACTTCATTTGTTATAACGGAGAAAATTTCGTTCTTTATAAGATCAATTGGATCTAGGTTCATCCCTTTCGCGTTAAGAACCTCAAATATCATATTTGCTTGATGCTTTTCCTCAGTACAAAGACATATGATGACGCTTCCCAATATTTGATCCCTGAGAGCTTTTAGAACCTCTGGATAATTCATCCCAGAAATATCCATCCCTCCAAGTGTGCTAAACCTTTTTTTCAAGTTCGCGAACTTCAAATTATCCTGGAAAAACTTGTCTGCTACCTCGATTCTTTCCTCTTCCTCTGTGGCTGCTGGACCACTCACTTGCCTAGGGCGGGTTTGAATAAGCCTCTGAAAAAATGGATTCGGTGTTTCGTTTTTCAAAACAGCAAATTCCTGGTCATTATCATCCTTGGATATTAGATATCCCCACACTTTATCACCTAGATTCCCAAGTTGCTCTTTTGAAAAAAGTGCGGAAAGCACAGATAGAAATATTGTAACTGTTGTTATACGCTGTTGACCATCAACCACATCCATTTTTCGTTCGGCTGAAGTAAAATTACCAACAAACAACATTGTTCCAAGGAAATAATCAGATGTTACCAATTTCCCATCCACAAGAGCTATTTGTTTTATTATATCGTCAAGGAACTCGCTTAGCTGCGAACGCTCCCAAGAATATTCCCTTTGAAATCTGGGAATTTCAAACTGTTTTTTAGCACTTAATAATGTGGCAACTGTTTTCTTTTCTGGGATAAACTGCATTCTCATTACTCCTATATATGTTTGACAACCAAGTCATGTGGAATATATCACTTCCCGTAGAACTCGTCAATGTTGGATTGACGGATTCGCTTAAGTTCAGTTTTTGGCAAAATGCGTAACAGCTCCCAACCTATATTAAGGGTATCAATAATTGTACGATTGGCGTTGAAACCTTGGTTGATGAATTTCTGCTCAAATGCCTCGGCGAATTTAGCGTACAATTTATCGGTGTTGGATAATGCCGATTCACCAAGAATTTGTGCCAGCTCCCTGGCATCCTTACCCGTTGCATACGCGGCGAATAATTGGTTCAAAACATCCGCGTGGTCATGACGGGTCTTGCCCTTGCCTATACCTTTATCCTTTAAACGCGACAAAGATGGCAAAACATCAACCGGCGGGGTAAACCCTTTTTTAGACAAGTCACGGGAAAGAACAATTTGCCCCTCGGTAATATATCCAGTCAAGTCGGGAATCGGATGGGTTTTGTCGTCCTCTGGCATTGTCAGAATTGGAATTTGTGTGATGGAGCCTGTTTTACCCTTGATACATCCCGCCCTTTCGTACAAAGTTGCAAGGTCGGTATATAGATATCCCGGATATCCACGACGCCCTGGAACCTCTTTTCGTGCGGCGGAAACCTCTCGCAATGCCTCGGCATACAGTGTAATGTCGGTCATAATAACCAGAACATGCATATCCAATTCAAACGCCAAGTACTCGGCGGCGGTCAGAGCCATCCTTGGAGTGGAAATCCTCTCCAGAGTTGGGTCGGACGCGAGGTTCAGGAAAACGACCGAATGAGCCAATGCCCCAGTTCGCTCGAATTCCTTGACAAAGAAGTCCGCCTCGTCATTTGTAATACCCATAGCGGCAAATACAACCGCGAATTTCTCACCGTCACCAACGGAGGCCTGACGGGCAATCTGTGTTGCCAATTGAGCATGAGGTAAACCCGACATCGAGAAAATCGGCAACTTCTGACCACGAACCAATGTGTTCAACCCATCAATTGTTGAAACACCAGTTTGAATAAATGCGTCTGGATAGTTACGCGCAGTCGGGTTAATTGGTGTGCCGTTGATATCCATTCGTGCTTCAGCAATAACATTTGGCCCACCGTCCCTTGGCCTTCCCATACCATCAAAGAATCGACCAATCATATCGGCGGATACAGGCAGTTCCAACGAACGCCCAACGAATCGAGCGGTCGAGTCCTTGATCTTTAACCCTTGGGCCGATGTGAATAATTGCACCATTGCGTTACCCTCGTTGACCTCCAGAACTTTTCCGTGACGAATCTCGCCATTCGCCTGTCTAATTTCCACGAACTCGTTATAGGTTACGCCCTCGACGCCCTCGACCAGCATCAGGGGTCCAACGACTTCCTTGATTGACTTATACTGTTTTTGCATTATTTGCCTCCTTCTAATTTTTGTTGTGCCCTTTGACATGCCCGCAATACTTCATCATGGACCAAATCGTTACTTGCCACGAATCCAACGGCTGCGGTTCTTGGTGGAATCTCGTTACCTGCAAAGTCCGTTACCCTACCCCCCGCTTCGGCTACTATTAACTGTGCCGCGGCGATATCAATGAAGTACTTCTCCCTCCACGGAAAGTTATCCGCCCAGAATACTGTTCCTCCCTCGGCAACCTGCATCAATTCAGGGACAATCGCACCATAGGAATTATATCGTGTGGTCGGCAGGTGCTTTCGCATCTCAGCATGAAATGATGCCGAAGCCGCAGTATTAGCATTTCCCGCGTACGCCCTGGGATCACTGAGCGGTCTTTTCTTCGTAATTAATTTTTCTCCGTTTTTGGTTGCCCCTTGCCCCTTGATTGCGGTATACAAGTTTTTTAAAATCGGGTCGTATGCAACAGCCAGAACAACCGCCCCATCAATCATAAGTGCCAACGAGAACGCAAACATGGGAATTCCTCTGGAAAAATTCGAGGTTCCGTCAATCGGGTCGCACACCCACACAATTGCTGAACCAGGGTTATGACTCTCCTCTTCCCCCAGAATACCATGTGTTGGATAGTACTTTTTTACTTGTTCAATCAGATATGAATTTACCGCGGTATCGGCAATTGTAACGAGAGAATTATCATCCTTGATTGTTGTTATATCAGATTGATTAAAGTATCCAAGCATTATGTCTCCCGCTTCATGTGCGATGCGAGTTGCAAATTCCATGTATTCGGACAGATTGTGCTTCATATGCTCACCTCCGACATTTCTTTTCGGATTGCCTGGATTATCGCGTCTTCATAATCACCGAACGCTGTCAGATCAATCGCTATCGGCCACGAGGTATCTTGAAATTCAACACCGTGACGAGTAATGGCTTTGGAATATCTTGGAAACGCGTGATAGTGAACAAAGTGATCTTTCATCATCAGGGCTAGGTAGTTAAACTTTTCCGCACCGTATAGTTTCCTGGTCGTGTCCTCAAACCATTTTGCGACGATTGGAAATTCTGCCCCCTCGTCGGTACTCAGATCCGACATTGCTGGGACAAATCGCTTCGGTGCAATAACACAAGACCCTAATGTCAGGTGCTTGTATCGAACCATAACGACCCAGTGTTCAAATTCCTTTATGGAATATTGGTCTGGGTTGAATACGCTTAAGTACTCCATATCGTCCTCCTTTTATCTAGTCTACGGTCACGAACTTGTGAGTGAACGCAAGCTTAGCTTATCATGTTTTTGTGGTAGAGCTCGTCCATCACCAGTTTAATTGGGCATCCAACGATTTCTCGGTCAGCATAGGTCAGCCACCTTATCTCCTCGATATCTCCTGGTATTGGGGTACCCTCGAACAAACCTGTATAGAATGTGATCTTGACCAATGTACCGTCTGGGCTTCCATGAGATTGGGCAATAACCGTTCCGAAATGTGCCATTGAATCGAGATTCAGTTCAACATTAATTTCCTCGGACAATTCTCGGGCAAGGCATTCGGCATCGGTCTCACCCGCTTCTCGCTTGCCCCCGGGGGAATAGTATACGGTCTTGCCATGACTGCGAAGCATTAATAGTTTTCTGTCCCTTATGCAAACCAGAGCTACTTTATCAATTTTGATCTCAGGCTGAATTTGTGTGAATCGCCCGTCATCCCACTCGGATTTGGGACGCGTCCAGATTTGACAGTCGCCTTGGATATCTTGATAGACTATCATCGGCTCTGCGGTTTCACTGCACTTTGCCTCTCCTACGATTCGATACAGTCCACCCTTGCGGTGTTGAAAAATTCTCAACGCAACCTCCTGCCTAATTCTGCGATAAGTTCATCAATTTTTGCGATTTGCTTTTCAGGCATATCACGCAACTTACCAATTTGCTCTTTGAGGTCGTCGTGTTGCGTGTGAACAAACGGCATGCCATTTTGTATAAGCTTTTTAGCCATTCGATGATATGTCAGGATTGAATGTAGGATTTTGTGTTGTTTTTCTGGGCTTGCGTACGCATCAATATCACTGAACGCGTTTTGATACAGGAAGTCCTCACGAATGTGCTTTGCTGTTTCCATTGTTAGCTTATCCGCATCAGACAACGAGTCCATCCCAACAAGACGGACGATCTCCTCGAGATTAGCATTTTCCTGCATAATTTTGATTGCGTCGCCTCGATTATCCAGGAATGTCTTGTCAATGTTAGCGTCGTACCAGTCCGCCATTTGCTCTGGGTACAAACTGTACGAAATTAACCAGTCAATCGCTGGGAAGTGTCGCTTGTACGCCAAGGCACTGGACAGCCCCCAGAAAACCTTAACGATTCGCAGTGTACCCTGGGACACTGGTTCGGATAGGTCACCTCCAGGAGGAGAAACCGCACCAATTGCGGTAACAGATCCTGTTTTATCGCCAGACCCAAGGAGTCTCACATTCCCTGCCCTTTCATAGAAATCAGCAAGACGGGACCCCAAGTAAGCGGGATACCCCTCTTCACCAGGCAATTCCTCCAGACGACCACTCATCTCACGAAGAGCCTCGGCCCAACGAGATGTCGAGTCCGCCATGATTGCCACATTATAACCTTGGTCACGGAAGTATTCCGCGATTGTGATTCCGGTATAAACGGACGCCTCCCGAGCAGCAACCGGCATATCGGAAGTGTTCGCGATAAGGATTGTTCGCTTCATAAGTGGTTGTCCATTCCTGATATCCATTAAGTGAGGGAATTCGGTCAGAACATCTGTCATTTCGTTGCCACGCTCGCCACACCCTATATATACAACGATTTCCGCATCAGACCATTTTGCAATTTGATGTTGAACAACGGTTTTCCCTGAACCGAATGGCCCTGGAATCGCTGCGACCCCACCTCTTGCGATTGGGAAGAATGTATCAATAACTCTCTGCCCTGTTAATAACGGTGTACTAGGGGCAAGCTTTTCCTTGAACGGACGCCCAACACGCACAGGCCATTTTTGCAGCATTTGAACTTTTGTGCCTCCAATAACGGCAATGTCATCGATGATTGTGTATGAACCAGATTTGATTTTTTCGACTTTTCCAGACACACCGTGCGGAACAAGAATTCTGTGCTCGACAACTTCGTTTTCTTGAACAACACCCAATATATCACCAGCAGTCACTGTGTCCCCAACCTTGGCGGTGGCCTTGAAATCCCACTTTTTTTTCCTATCGATTGCAGGAATATCTATACCACGGGCAATTCGATCACCCGTAAGATCACGAATAACATCCAGCGGCCGTCCGATTCCATCGTACATACCCCCCATCATTCCAGGAGCAAGTTCAACCGACAAAGGCATCCCTGTTGATACGACTGGGTCGCCAACACCCAAACCTGTGGTTTCTTCGTAAACTTGAATAGAGGCACGATCGCCCCTAAGCTCCAGAATCTCACCAATTAGACCCTCAACAGACACACGAACAACATCGAATAATTTAACATCCGACATGTTCTTTGCCACGATCAGGGGGCCAGATACTTTAATGATTTCGCCTTGTTTTTTTGCCATGATTCCCTCCTTAATTTCGCAATGCGGCACTACTGCCTACTGCTTTTTCCATGTTGCGAATAATTTTGTTGATTGACTCGCCGTCTTTCTCCCTGCCATCGGGAATTGCCAAGATTATCGGATATGGGCGGTCATCGTATTTTGTAAAGTCATGCTGCTTGTACTCGGTTTGGGTCACCAGAACCAACGAAAAGTCATCCAAGTCATCAACCTTGTCCAAGATTTCAAAACCCAACGCTTTGAATACCCCGACTATATCTTTGTCACCGAATACTCCTAATCTCTTGTCCATCTACAGCACCCCCTGCAATTCTTCTCTGATTTTTTCTTTACTCTTGCCAAATTTTTTACCAGTCAGAATTGTTTTAACAACCCGCAATTCCTCCATTTTGGCGATGTACCAATGAAATAAGGGGTTCAGGCGGAAGCTGTCCTCCCCTCCCTCTTTGGATAACTTGACAAGGTATGATTGAGACGCATTTTCAAATTCGGTCAAGCTACCACTGTCTAGACCCTCGGTCAGTTTATCCAATAACTCGGAAAACTCTAGGTTACCTATCGCGGTTTTGACTTTTGCTGTGTTACGCTCGAAAATAGACATCAGCTCGCCCTCGGTTACATTACCACCTTCAATGAAGATATTGGATGGTTTGCTCCCGATTGCACGAACCTTAGCAAATGTTCGCAAGTTCAGCAAGTCTAACTCTGCCTTGAAATAGTTGGTAATATCTTTATTTTTAAGCTGCTTTAATCTTGCGAACTGCTGGTTGTAATAATTCTGAATAGTTTTAATATCCGCAGCACCCTCTTGATCAAAACTGGCTTTCGCAAAAACAATCTCTGCTAAAATTGGATTTGGGCAAAGTTCTTTAAAATCAGATATTACCCGTGTCAACTCTGCCTCGAATATGTTCGCAGCAAACAAATCCCATCCACATTCATGTAAAATGTCTGTTGCATCTTCAACCGTATTCATCGCAATCATTCGGCGTATTCTGTCTGCGTTTAAAAGTTGAGTTGACCTCACCGCTAAAATCGCATTGGTATACAGAACGCTCAAAACAACCTCCTAGAATAACTTCTTTGCAACTTCCATTTCTATGTCTTCACGCAAACTCGCCAATAACTCAGGCAAGGTCAGTGATAGGGTATAGTTTGTGTTTTCAATAATAATACCACCCTCTTTTGCTGGGGTAATTTTGTCGCCGGTTTTGGCAAACTTTTTCTTCAAAGTATCCGCCAACTTGGCGTCTTTAAGCTTTTTTCCAGCCTCGATAAATACCGCGTCGATTGCGACCTGACGAGCTTCTAACTCCTGCTTTCTTGCCAAGATTTTGGATGCAATTTCGGCTTGTTTAGCCTCGGCAACTGCTTTTGCCATGCCTCGTTCAATTTGAGCTTCGGATTCCTGCTGATGCACAATTTTTGCATCTTCGACCCGTTTCTTTGCGGCGGCTTCTGCACTGGTAACAATTGCCTCGGCTTCGGCTTTTGCATCCAATTGGATTCTCTCCGTAATAAACATACTAACCTCCGATTACAACATAGGAACTTGAAGAACACCAAGAATCGATACGATAAGTGCGAACAGGGCAAATAGTTCGATAAAGACACTCATAACAAGAGCACGACCACTAAGCTCTACACGCTTTCCAACCATTCGAACACCCGCGGCACAAACCTTCGCTTGGGCGAGACCCGCCGCCATACCTGCAATCGCGATTGGCAAGGACAGGGCAAGAACCATCAAACCTTCTTCGGTTCCGTAACTGCCGCTGCCTAGAACAACATTGTTCACGATAAGGAAACCCACAACGAACCCATAAAGAGCGTTGGATGATGGGATTAACTGCAAAACAAGCAATTTACCATACTTTTCTGGTTGTTCGGATACTACGCCTGCCGCGGCTTGTTGAACCCACGACATACCAACCGCCGAACCGATACCTGTCAAGGCAACCGCAAGTGCCGCGCCGATAAGGGCGTACACATTACCCATCGTTGCCCAGCCCGAGGCCTCTAACAACATCACTTCCATTCACTACCTCCTTGTAATAATTTTGGTGAAATCCTGACATAGGTCAGGGTTGAACCCATTGGTGTAAAGACCGAGCCTCCGCCCTCGTAGAATTTGCTGAAGAACTCGATGAACTGTAATCTTGCGTTATGGATATATGCGGACAATAATGCAAGTGCGAGATTGAATGTGTGGAACGCAATCGCAATGATACCCCCAATGATGTAACCCCACCATGTACCGAAGAACATACCACCCATAGTATTTGCTACCATGGCAATAACCGCCCCCACAAGGCCAAGGCCGAACAGTCGTGCATAAGACAGGATGTCCGAAACATAGTTAACGAAGCTGTATACCCCTCCGAAACCGCCGATAGCCTTGCCCGCGATTCCTCTTCGTTTCCTGCCTGCAGTCAAGGCAACACCTGCGACGAAGGTCAAAGCAATACCCGCACCGATTGTAAACAAGATTGAAATATCCGCGACCATTCCTGAACCAACTAAAGCCAATACCGCCCCAAGGAAGAACATGAATCTGAATCCTGGGTCAAGAATCGCGTCAACAACTTGGCCTTGACGCATCAGGTTATAGAACTTCAACGCGATACCGACCATAATGTGAACTACACCCAATGCCATCGCCAATATCATAAACATTAACGGGTCACCGATCGGGTCAATAACCGGAGTTCCTATACTGATACCAAATGTACTCATGAAGAAGACGCCCCATAGCACTGTGGAAACCGCCCCCATAGCTACAACCAACATCAGGTTTTTAACACCCATGTTTTGCGGCTTGATCTTTAAAAGCACATAGCCTGTCAAACATGCCATGATGATTCCGTAACCAATATCACCAATCATCATGCCAAAGAAGATAAAGTAGAAAAATGCAACAAACGGGTTCGGGTCTATATCGTTCTTTGCTGGTGCCCCGTACATATTTGTAATAGCTTGATATGGGCCAGTAATTTTGTTTCCTTTGATGAAAACAGGCGGTTCATCTAGAACTACTGTCCTGCCCCACTTTAACCTGATACCTGGGAATATCTGCTTTAAGAGGATTTCAAGATTTTTTTTTTCAGAGTCAAGGACCCAACCATTAAGTATGTAGTAGTCCTTGGATTTTAGAGTTCCAGCCAAGATATTCTCTGTGTCAAGCTCGTTAGCTGCATAGTCGTAGTATTCCTTTAGCATCTTTATTTCGGCACTTGTCAGAACGGATGCAACACGGACTTGCTCGGCGTCTTTTTCTAGCTTTTCAATATCCGCTTTCAGTGCATCAATTTGTCCCGCAGGCGTTGTATCAAATTGAAACTGGGCTTGCCTGAATTGATAGTCATAGATTGTGTCAACAAGAACTTGGTCGGATTTATGACCGATTAGGATAACCCCCATCTCGTCCCCGTTGTTCTGCGAAAAGATGTTAACTTCACTTAGATCGAAATCTTCCCTGAATTTTTCCAATTGAGGGGTTGGAATAATACCATATAATATGTAGCTACTTTTTGTCGGAGCAAGTTTGTTCCACTTTAAATCAAACTTGTCAAATGCGTGCAGTTGCTGGATAGTTTCTTTGTGTTTTGCTATGGAAGATTTGATTCCGCTTGCACGAGCAGCCAATTTCTCTTTTGCTTCGATAAGCCTTAGCACTTCCCCATCTTTTTTACCAAGAGCTTTTAACTGGTCAAATGCCAAGGTTTCAATACGGCTGTAATTTCTTGAGTTCTTTTTGTCATCGACGGATTTAGAATACTCCAATACATGGTTAATTCGTGCAAGAAGAGTTGTATAATGCTCCAGAACTGGGCTTTCTACATCCTCGGACTTACCTCTTTTGAAAGAAGATAGCTCGAATGCCTGTGTACTCTTTAGTTCCTCGATTACCGCCCTTAGTTCCTCTAGGCTGCCTCTTATACTTATCTTACGCAAATCTTTTTTCGCCATAATGACTCCTTACCCAAATTTCTTTTTGAACTCCGCCACGACATGTTTAACTGCGTTGTCTTGTCTCTTCTTGTCGATTTTGAGCCCGGCCGTCTTGTCGTGGCCGGTATGGCGTTTTTGCTTGGGCTGCTCTATGGTCTTGCGGCCCAGATTTGATATTTCGTCATCCGCTTTTTTCGCGATTTCATCTGCCTCTTTGCGTGCCGCGTCTAATATCGCGATTGCCTTGCCTTCGGCTTTTTCTATTTCGTCCATTACTTGTTTTATTTCCACAACCAAGAGTATACTCCTGTCGGAAATAATATGCAAGCACTTTTTAATGTCTACATTTAAAAAGCCCCCAGAAAACCAGGAGCCTTTTTGATTTTATCTTTCCAAATTACGCGAAGAAGTGATTACCCGCTACATTTGGGAACATCCCTGCATCGTAAATAATTTGTAATATGCCAGGCAAAACCGTTACTCCAGCAGGGTACATAAAGAATCGAACCTGGGTAGTTGCAGCCATATACAAAGATGATTGGTATCCACCGATGTAAACATCAGGGAATGCCCACAGAAGAACCTCCATTGGAATTCGGGCAGGCAATACTGTAATCCCTCTTCCCGCCATGTATGCGTCTTCGTGTGTTCGGGCAGGGTGTGGCTTCCACATAAAGGTATAGTTAACGCCGTTTGCCCCAAACTCTGCAAATACTTGGTCAACCAACTCGGATAAACTATGGTTAGGGTTTGAACCACTAATGATCATAATCGGACGGTCGGCCTTTTCCGCCTCGGCAAAAATACTGTTAAGAATTGGACGCAATGGCTGGTCTTGATTTTCGCCTAGATTAAAGTTAGGGTTATTCAGGACACCTTCAAAGAATAGTTCACGATTCTCGAGTGTCAGAGTGTTAAGAATGTCAGCTGGTTGACGCTTGACAAGCGTTGCAGTCATCAGCTCTCTTTGAACAGTTGAATTTGTGTTCACAAGGAATCTGTACTCTGGGAATTGCATCCAGAATTCGACATTAGGCAGTTGCGCGGCAACATAGGCATAGTGACTCCAGCCCACATATGGGTAAACTCCTCCTGGGGCAGCCTCTTGGTTTGCAAAATGCGGCAACCGAACATTATGAAAGCTGTTATAATGTTGTGCCCAACGAGCAGCAGCATCATGACCCAGACCATCAACATATTGCTGGTCAAACAATGGTCCGTAAGTTGCTGTTCCATCTGTTAATACAGTTACATGGAAACGCTCCATTGGAATGCCTGCCCTTAGGGCTGCATAGAACGGCATCAATACCCTCAGGTCATCAACGAAGAATCTAAACATTGCATTTTCATGCTTGGCATCTAAATCAGCTACTCTTTGACGCATTGATTGTGCAGAGCTTAGCATATAATTACCTTGCCCTGGACGGGTAATTTCCGTCATGAACTCCACATGGCCTGGCAATGCCCCTTCGTAAAAAGTGTCTTGACGCCCATAAAATTTAAAAGTTGGATGTGTGTGCGTCAACATATGCAAGCTGGCATACAGCGTTGGCAATGTACCGAATGTTGTATAAAAGTAAAATACCGGTTGTGCTGTATCTTTATCGTCATCCCCTCCTCTACATCCTACAAGAGCGACAGGTATAGCTATTAACATAGCCATGCCCACTAATGCTGCCAACAATTTCTTCATTGCTACCTCCTTAACTTTAATAAAGCACACCCCTATATCTTGGGCAAGCAATTTTTGTCAAACTTTTTACAATTACCTTGAATAATAGGCGTATTCTGGGAATCTACCATCATTAAAGTGTCGTCTCAGCCTGTACATCGTCTGACCATATAGATCTATTTGCACTATCGCTCGCTGAACTGTCTCGTGCGATGGTGCATGCCCATGAACTGTGTTTGGTCGCGATCCGTCTGTAAAATTCACCATATCGCGTGTTACCCAAGGCAACCCTGTATCTAAACAGAGACCAAAGAATGCCACCCCATAGGTCACAAATCCTATTCCGACTGAAAAACTACTCTCATCAAAAATGGAAACCCCTAGAGTTATATCCTTGCTTACATTCATCCCAAACAAGTGCATAACTGTAGGGAAAATATCGCTATTTGACATAAATCTTTCGATTACCCTGCCTCCGCTTAGTGCCTCTGTATCGCGTGGGTTAAATATGATAAACGGCAGTCGCTCGCCCAGTGTTTGATTAATATTCGTGTGAGAGAGTCGCCCTCCACCTGTATTTTCATGATGATTATACCAAGAAAAATTGAAATGGTCCGCATACAAAACAAGGGCAGTTGTCTCAATCAACATAACCGTCCCACAAGGATGACGAGCAAGGTCAGGCGTAGATTTAAGATGGTCCAATAATACACCTATCCCTCTATCCAAATTATGGGCGTTCATCAGGTATTGCATTACTGCCCGTTGTTCGAACAGTGTTCCTGTTATCAATTTTGGAAAATAAGTGGGTAACAGATGCCTAACAGCCATGATTGCATCAAAGTCTGGAGTAAAGTACTGGGCAAATCTTGGATGATTTATTATAAAAGATCCAGCACCATCATGATCAATGTGAAGATATATAGGATGATGCGTTGTGACATTCAAGACATAGTTCATAAATGTTCTGTCTGATGGAGCAATATCGTCAATCATCCATCTGAACATATGGTAATCGGAATTTAAAGTTGTCCTGCCGTATATGCCTTGTCCGTAATCATGAGGGACTCTGAAAAAGTCGAATCCTATTCCCTCTGGAAGTACCACATCCCTGTCATACATATCACGCCACCAATTGTGAAACGACCCCAGTTGATCATAACCCTTGCGACGGAAAATGTTTGGCAGGCTCATCGGGGCATTTGCCCGGGGAAATGAATTCCACATCTCCTGCCCCATCAAGTGAGATCCAACAAGGGATGTCCATTCCGTCATACATGTTCTCTCGAATGCATAATACCCATCCACCGAGGTGCTTATGCCCTTCAGGTCCCACAAGTTAGGCATTACAAGTGGATGGATCGCGTCCTTCTCTAATGTCTCCATCATTATCATTATCAAGTTATAGTCTTCGCTCAATTCAAAGGGTAACATCGGGAAATCCGTCATCCCGCCCCCAGCCCTACTTGCACTGATCCCAAACGAAGGCCTGATATTCATAATCTCCATTAAATTGATGGTATAAAAAAGAGGGGTACCAAACCTTTGCATAAATGCCTGCCTGTTCATAAAAGTACCCAAGATAAATCTGTCGTTATTTGCGTTCTCGGTAAAACTGCTGTCCTTCGCAACAGTAGGCAATGTGGCAAAGCTGATAAAAACCGAAATAAATACCACCATAATTGCCGATCCAACTGCTAAGATACTGCGGCCCCTGTAACCGGCCCTGTACTCGCGATACCAAGCGGCGAGGAAAACTGCCAACACAAAGAACACCGCGGTAATCATAAAGGCCAAAACTATATTGAGTACAGGCATAATGGTCGCAGCCTCTTGATTATTCAAGGCCGATTGCAAGCCCCTTAACTGCTCCAGAAGGAATATCTCGGACAGGTTACGATGGGCAATCAAATTACCCATAACTAACCCCGCCTGTACTAAGAGGACAATACCAAAGATTGAAACCTGAGCAACGCGACTAGGGATACAGCTGACCAGTAAAGCAAAAATCACCACTAGTCCAAACGAAAACAAAAATTGTCGGGGGAACGCCCAGCCCAAAGAAGCAAACAAGAAAACTTCCAAAATAACCGATATCAGCAGATACAACAACGGAATCGCCAGAGAATATAACAAGTTCTTGCTTGGCATCACCTATTATACATAGCCAGGCTGGACTGTGTCAAGAGACCAGCGCATGAATCCGAATCAAACTCACCCCCACCCAATTCCCAAAAGAACTTGTAATATTCAACCGTATGACATTTGTACGGATACCTCCGACATGAACATGGTGGTAGGCCTGGTTATGGTTTGCTAGTTCAAAAGGCTCCCCTAGCAAGACTCCGTTGAGACCAGCTGTGAAATGACCCTCCCTTGTGCGATTATTGCCAGCGGATGTATTGCCCCAAAGTTCTATCGAATGGATTGTTATGTAGTAATTTAATTGAAGCTCAAGATAACCCGTTCTTTGGTTGACGCTCCAGTTATCACCGTTTCCACCTGAACCACCGCTCATGGTTCCGTTGAAAGCACGCCATGGATGTTCGTTGCGGTATGTGCCGCTGGCGGATACGGTGCCGTGGGTGTTGGTTGGAGAGGTGAAGGTTGGCTGGGTCCATCTGTCGGTAGTCGCATGAATAACAATCTCGTTCGCCCCAATATAGTTCCCCCATGAGCTAGTGATATTCAAGCGGACAATTCGAGTACGCACCCTTGGAACAGGAATTACCGTTCGGGCCAGGCTTTGCCTGG
>WRBH01000018.1 GCA_009784665.1 Bacillota bacterium
CAACACATAGATGACAACCCAGATATAGTGCATATGTATATCTCTCCAAACCTTCCCATTTTGTGGGAGGTAGAGGACTTGGCAAAAGAATACGATGTAACTGCAAAAATCATCCCTGTTACATATCAATATCTTGCACGAATCAAAGATCTCTCCGCAGAAGAAATCAAGAAAGAGTTAGGTGTCAACATAGGCTCGATCATAATCGATGAATATCAACATAGCGGAGCACCAATATGGGGGCAAGGTCTAAAGCGAATTAAAGAAGTCTATCCCGAATCAAAACGGCTGGGATTTACCGCAACTGATATCAGGTATATGGATAACGAGCGGAACATGACCGAGGAACAGTTTCATGGGAACATAGCATCTCGTTTGATGTTGCCAGATGCGTTCCGCCAGGGAATCTTGCCTACACCCGAGGTCATCATCGGGTCACACTCGTTTGAGGACGAAGTCGAGGAACGCTTGCATACAATTGATGACATTACTAGGTCCGAGGACAGGAACCAGGCCCAGGAAATATTACGACAGGCGATTGCGGAAATTCAAAATTCCAGTGGCATCGACAAAATCCTATCAAGGCACATAAAGATTAAAGATGGTAAAATGATAGTCTTCTGCAGGAATATTAAACACCAACAAGCGGTCGCCCAAATAATAGGTCAGTGGTTTGCGGGTGTAAACGACCAGACGGAAATATATACAATAAATTCAAAAATACCAAGAGAAGAAAATTATGCCGCGATCAGGGATTTCGAAAATTCGACCAGCGATGCGATGAAGCTGTTGCTAACCGTTGACATGTTGAATGGTGGTATACATCCAAAGGGCGTCACAGGTTCAATAATGCTGCGTCAAATTATCTCACCTGGATTATTAGAGCAGCAACTTGGTAGAGTACTGTCAGTAGGGGGCGAGGTGCCGCAAATCTTTGATTTTGCAAACAGCATCGCCAATGCAAAAGAAACATACATAAACTATGTTCGCATCAAGGACGAAACACAGCAAGGAGCCAAATCCACAGGACAATCCTCAACGACAAGACCGATATCAATGAGCAGCTTCAAGATAATTGATGAACAGGCCGATACTCGTAAAATGCTGGAACAGCTGGACAAGCGACTCGCCACATTTGAAACCACCTCAGTCTTCAGCCCCTTGCACACCGAAATCTTCCGTGCTCAATTGGCGGGATATGGATTGACTGAAACGGCAAGGCTAATGGAGGTCAGTCCATCCACCGTCAGATATGTCATGAAAAAGGCACAAAGGTTGTCGGGCAATGAAATGTTCGAGGCATACCAAACGATTCTGCCCCCTGATGATTGGGTACTGCAAAAGCGGGACGAGGAAGGGAACTTCATCCCCGCACTTGCCGAAGATCTGCTAGAATCAGAGGAAGAAACAATAGAAGGGCTTACTGAGCATATCGTTGATATCAACGAATCAGGGTTCGAGGACGATGTATATGCCCGTCTTTTCGCCCAAGAAGCTGTTCCCAGATATCTTGAAACTTTAACCGAGCGGGAAAAAAGAGTTATGGAGCTTCGGCATTTTGAAGGGAAGAGTCTTGAAGAAACTGGAAAGGAATTCAATGTGCAGAGGGAGAGAATCCGCCAAAACCAGCAAAAAGCACATCGTAAATTTCAAGGAAGGCTGGGAAGAGAAGCCGGCATATTTTTTCTGGATAGTGGGGCGGCCCGTGACTTGCAGAGAAAAGGAAGACAGCTGGAGAACAACTATTACGAAAAACGATGAGAATTGCGGACATTGCAAAATCAGGAAGACCCACGAGCTTCTGAAGTCGAGTCCGAATGTAACCAATTATGGCAAGAGCTTTCAGCGGTGAAAGATGAACTTGCCAGAGCCAAAGATTCAAGCCTTGAGGATTTGCTTGGATTTGAAAGGTAACTAAAATAACTTGCAAAAATTGGAAATTTCTGTATGATAGATAATTAAGGAGGTAGTAATGACAATAGGAGTTCCAAAAGAAATAAAAAAGAACGAAAACCGAGTGGGTATGACCCCTGCGGGTGTGCGGGAGCTTATAAATCACAAGCACAAAGTCTTGGTGGAACAGGGGGCCGGTATCGGCAGTGGATTTACCGATGCCGAATATACAGCCGCTGGGGCAACCATTGTCAAGACGGCGAAAGAGGCCTGGGGTGCGGAAATGGTAATCAAGGTAAAAGAGCCCCTGCCAGAGGAGTTTGGCTTTTTCCGTCCTGGATTGATATTGTACACTTACTTACACCTTGCACCAGAGGTCGAGCTTACCCAAGCATTACTGGATAAAAAAGTTACAGGTATCGCATATGAAACTGTCGAATTGGAAAACGGATTCTTGCCACTACTTGCTCCTATGAGTGAGGTAGCAGGTCGTATGAGTATTCAAGTTGGTGCTCATCACCTGGAAAAATTACAAGGTGGCAGGGGAGTCTTGCTTGGCGGTGTTCCAGGCGTTGCACCCGCCGAAGTCGTTATTATCGGTGGTGGTGTCGTAGGTTTAAGTGCCGCAAGAATGGCGGTTGGAATGGGGGCGTCCGTCACAATCCTAGACATCTCGCGTGAGAGGCTGGCTTATATCGACGATATTTTCCAAGGTCGCGTTAAAACACTTATATCTAATGCCGTTGACATTGCCGAGTGCGTTAAGAAAGCAGACCTCCTTGTTGGGGGCGTTCTCATAGCAGGAGCCGCGGCTCCTAAACTGGTAACCGAGGCAATGGTAAAGACAATGCAAAAAGGTTCGGTTATTGTTGATGTTGCAATTGATCAAGGTGGCTGTGTTGAAACAATTGACCGAATAACATATCATGACAATCCAACATTCGAAAAGCACGGGGTTGTTCATTACTCTGTGGCAAACATGCCGGGGGCGGTCCCACGAACATCAACATTTGCCTTGACTTCTGTAACGCTCCCATTCGCTGTCCGACTGGCAAACCTTGGTGTGGAAGAGGCCTGCAAACAGAATCCAGCTCTTGCCAAAGGTGTAAATACCCATAACGGAAATCTGACATACCAGGCGGTCGCCAAATCTCAAAACCGCCCGTACACACCATATGCAACTGTGGCAACAACAATCACCAACCAAACATGCAACATCCACGGATGTTAATCAGTCTTGGGAGGGCAAGTCATTTTTAGGGGCGACAGATTCTTGAGCCCCTTTTTTGGAGTCCTTGTAATTTTTCTTTTCGATAGAGTAGTCAACACCTGCCCCAAGCATGCGGGTTTTTATCGCCATCTTGGCCAGATCTTCCAGTGTATCGCGATTTCTAAACATTGCGGCACTGTCTTCGATCTGCCCGTCGCAAATCGCATCAACAAGGCGGTACATATCTTTTCGCAGAACATCAATCATTGTCGTTTCCATTATTGCCTCCTTAAATAAATTATGGTATATTATATCACATGAAAAAGAAAAATAAAGGAAAAAGCAACAAAGCGGCTCTAATAGGTTTGCTGGCTTGGGCTCTGTCAAAGCTATCAGGGTGTTCCGAGCAAGAGTACCCAGAACCCCAAACCGAATACAGGATAGAAATCGAGGAGAAAAAGCAAGAACAAGGAGGTCGACCAACCGAAGAGGTCACTCTATCCCCAGTTGAACAAGTCAAGGAGATCGAGGAAATCCAGGAGGCTACACGACCAGAATACTGGAGGCAATTTGCCGAGTACGCGGGGTTAGATTTGTCTCTAGATGTTACAGTGGAGCAACTAATTGCAAATGTTCAAAGACTTCGGGACGAGATGGAGCACTTGCGCGAACCAGACGGGCGTAGTAACCATATATTCCAATCTGAGGCACTTGATCAAAGAATTGGGACGCCCCTAGCAGAACTGGACCCTTTGCTAGTCGGTCGGAATATAGTTTTCAGTCCTCAGTGGCTTGAATTCATTGGCCAGCCCCCTGATCTTACCCCGCCACCGACATTCCAGCAGTTCGCGGCGACGCACAATTTCTCGTTCAACGCGGATGTAAATTCCGAGGAAGACATAGCGAAATTCATGGAGAAGTGGGAGAAATATGTTGATGAAAACTTTGCCGAGTACAGAGAAAATACTGTTGTTATTACGGAAGAGAGTTGGCGTAACTGGGTCGAGCAAAACGATCAATTCTACGAGGGTCTTGCATGGATAACCGGAACTATTCCCAACCAAGGCCAGAAAATATTTATAGATATTTTGGGTCCTCACAGCTCTGTTGACATGGATAAAGATTGGGTGGCGGTTTCCCTCAGTAACAGGGCCGAAATTGTATTTCGTCCTTGTCATGCCCAACGAGTCTTACAAACATCTCAAATACATGGCGGGGTATCCTTTACTATGCCTCATGAAATAAGCCATCAATTCGACTACAGCCCAGATTTTACTCTAAGCCCCTCTATGCCTCAAAGAGAAAGATGGAATGCCGAGGCGGAATCGCTTGCAAACTTTAAAATACCGATTGTGATGAACATGTTGGATCTTGAATTCCATGCAAGCGAGCACAGTTTCACAAGGAGCAGAGATGGAATGGTGACTGGGGATATGTTCCGCGAGAGTCTCTTGGAGAGGGTAGAGAGTAATATCGAGCGGGGAGTTATCGAAGGATTTGCCGAAGCAGCTCAACGCACCTACTCGGCATTTGACAAATATCTACACGCCTTAGCAGAAAAGGTAGGGTACGAGCCGATAATGCTAGCCTTTCACAGCTACAGCAATATTCAACTGCGAAATCTTATAGACGAGGTTTACTACGCCAATGGCCAACCCGAGGGAATGGCCCGAGAGTTACTTTCTAGAATAGCAATGTTCGCGGGCCAGCCACAGGCACTGCTTGAAATAACTGGTGGCGAATTGTTAAACGAGCATTTCTCCGCGGAATCCCGTCCAAGGGACCAGGTTGACGCCGAGAATATCTGGACGATAACCTTCACAGGGGGCGACAGGCTCCAATGGGTTGTGCGACCCGAGCTGACCCCTGATATGAAAATGAGTGATGTTTATGCTGATGCGGTGGATCGTGGGTTTCATGATGTGGGAGATTTCTATGATGGAAAAGACTTGCGATTCTTTTTGGATGGGCAGGAAATCGTCACGATCAGTGATTTGACGCGATCCAATCCTCGTTCAAGCTCCTTTCTCATCCGGGTCGAAACCGAACAAGCCGCCGTAATCGAAATGCCCTATGTCGAGGTACCATACGAATATGAACCTTAAACGGCCCTAAGTCTCCATAGGCTATCTTGGTCCTCATTTTGGCGCTCCCTGAGCGATTCGAACGCCCGACACCCGGTTCCGAAGACCGGTGCTCTATCCACTGAGCTAAGGGAGCCTAAGCTGCCAAAGCGAAGTGGACACGAGCCAAAGGCGATATCACACTGAGCTAAGGGAGCAAAACAACAAATTATTCTACCACGAGATTACAGGTTAATCAAGGAGTTATTAAAACCGGCCAAGACAACCATTGCAATATAATATCTTAAATATTTTCCTCTAACAGCTTTTTAAGCGAGATTTTAATTTCCTCTTCTTTCGCATCAAATCCATCGGCCAAGGGAACAGGCTTGTACTTAACTGTCCAATCTGCCAGAATTTCGAACTCGTCCAATCGAAGACGATTGATAAAGCCAGCCATACGCAGAGCAGGGGTCAGCAGCTTTTTCTGTCTCTCGGTTAATTTATCAATATATTCGGCAGAGAATTTGAATGTCTTGGCATCTCCTGCGGCTGTTGTATTCTTAAATGTCATGTCCAAGAATCCTTGGAACAATTCCTTGTAAATCGCCTCTTGAATGTTTCCCAGTTTCTCCATCTCTTCCTCGGTAGGCAACAAGGCAATAACCTTGAAATCCTCGGCCAGCTTTTCCTTAATAAGGGCATCTAACGAATCATCGCCAATTGCATTTCTAACGCGGGAAGATAATTCCATAAATAATTTCGTTGGGTCATCAATCTTGACTTCCTGAGCAAGCTCACCTCGAATCTTAACAACCATCTTGCCCAGTTTCTCTATTTCTTTATGTGCTTCGTCAAAGAAAAAGAGGCTGGCATACACATACCCCTTTTCCATAGGCTTTTGAAGATAAACTCTCTCTCCTTTTCCGTTAAGGAAAAAAGGCTCGAATTTTTCATCCAGCTTGAAAAGCTCGCTCATTCGATGACACGATTTAAAGGTCACGCTGCCTCCTGTACTTGAACTTCTGCTTGCTCTTTTCTTTTAAACTTGAATCCACCGCCCAAGAACACGGATGTCAAGAAGCCTCCCAATGCAAATGCTGCGATAATGCTGAAGACCAAGACTGTCACGGTGATGCCGCTGCCGCTACTGCCCGAGCCTGCCCCTGCATAAACAGGACCGCTGACTTGGTGGCTGATTACAACACCGACTGCCGCTCCCATGGTATACAGGATTGCAAACGCCATAATCGCCATCGAGAACAACTTGTATCCAGCACCCTTTGGGATAAACGAATCCGTTTCCCTGGCGGCTGGTTGCTTATGTCCAAGACTCAATTCTTCTGCGTCTTGAACTGGACCACACTCCATGGCGTCCTTGCCGTATTTATTGTACAAGGCTTCGACCACTGGACTACGATAGTGTTTGATTTCCATGCTACCTCCTTACTTATTATATCAGAATATAACAAATAAATACAGAGTCCGTCAACCAGAATTTACTAGACAAACCTGTTTGATAATGGAATACTATTGACAGGAGGAATTTAAAATATGCCAATTCGTGCACTAACTAGACAGTTGTTAAAGGTCATCGAGTGGACCCCAACATCCAGAGATTGGATAGTCCACAGGTTTAATATGGACAGCAGGGCTGAAATAATGAACGGCTCATCTCTGACCGTCCGTGAGGGACAAGTTGCCATTTTATGTAAAGACGGTAAAATAGCAGATATTTTCCCGCCAGGACGTCACAGGTTAGAGACCGCTAACATGCCTATCCTGACATCATTGATGAGCTGGAACAAAGGATTCCGTTCACCATTTGTTTGTGAGGTTTATTTTGTTAACACTTCGCTTATCACAGGGAACAAGTGGGGTACCGCAAACCCGTTCACTATGCGTGACCCTGAATTTGGTGTGATCCGTATTCGTGCGTTCGGAACATATAACTTCCGTGTAATTGATCCCAGGCTTGTTATGGTTAACTTGTTGGGTGGTGCGGCGGACTTCAGTGCTGGCAACATAGGAAACAAGCTGCGTTCCATCATCACATCTAACTTATCGAATATCATCGCGTCCAGCAAATACTCGGCAATCGACCTGGCAACCAAGTTGCAAGACTTCAGCCAGCTGGCCAGACAGCAGCTGGACGATGGTTTCCGTGCAATCGGATTTGAACTGCCCCTTATGGTTGTCGAGAATATCTCGTTCCCAGAAGAGGTCGAACGTGCAATCGACAGCCGTTCGTCCATCGGTGTTCTTGACGGCAAAATGGGATCGTTCGTGGCGATGCAGCAAGCTCAAGCAATGCGTGACATGGCAAATAACCAAGCGGGTTTCGGCGGTGCGATGATGGGCTTTGGTATGATGGGTGGCATGGGCGGAAACATGGGTATGAACGCTATGCAGGACGACCCAACCCGCGGTATAGGTGCGGCCCAACCAAAAACTCCAAAACAGCAAAAGGTTGCCTCCAAGGCAACTCCGTGCAGTGCCTGTAAGGCACCTCTGGCTGCGGGGGCCAGATTCTGTGGCGAATGTGGGGCGTCTCAAGCGGCCGGAAAGTGTGGGGGCTGCAAGGCGAAACTAAAACCTGGGGCCAGATTCTGTTCCGAGTGTGGAAAGGGGGTGTAAGTATGCCATGTGTAAAATGTGAAAGAGGAACAATGTTTCTGGTAACAACTCAAAATAAAAAAAGAACACAAGAGCGACGCGGTTTGATTATATGGATCGTAACCCTACCATTCCGAATGATTGGCTGGTTATGGAGGTATCTGTTCACCGGCCGCGACGAAAAATACAATAAAGAACAATTCTGGAAGTGTAACTATTGCGGTGCTACCCAAAAGGACGAAGGCGGCTTCGCCCAGCAAACAGGACAATCAACCAATTAAATAACAAAAAAACCGTGTGACACGCACGGTTTTTTTGAATTCACTTGAAAGTTGAATTTTGTCACATTGGTGTACGGATTTAAAAATCTCATGCTACAATACTTCCATACAAAAGGAGGTCAAATGAAACACAAGCGTTACAAGCAAGACCCTGAAATTCTCAGGGCAAATGGGATATACGGACACCTAGGGGGAAGACCCAGAAAGAGAAACCCTGAACAAAACCCTCAAGAAAACCCTCAAGGGGGTACCCCCCCTGAATTTCTCGAAAACCCTCAAGAAATTCTCGACTACAGCACAACCGCCCTTCAGCGCCTTGCATTCGGTTATTCGGTCGGCAAGTATCATTTTCCACCAAATCTCAAAGCACTCCAGATTCTAATGGAACGGGGTGAAAATAATTTGCGTGAACAAATCGCACAGGAAATCATCGAACAAGTAACACGCTGCGTCAAGATGGATGTGTATCAATATTACTTAACGCTTTTTCACGAAAAGTATCACGAATTGGGGGATGAATGGCTGTCCGAGCAGCACAGTTACGCACTAACTAAATACCGCGAAAATAGGCGGGACTAGTGAATCTCGTTGGACAAGCAGTAACTTATTGGTATAATCAAGAATATGAAAGTTCTGTTTGTCTGTACGGGGAATATTTGTCGCTCGCCAATGGCTGAGGTTATTTTCAAAAATATGGCGAAAGGTAAACGCTGGATAATTAAAAGTGCTGGAACACACGCAATGGAAGGACTTCCCATGACACCAACGGCAAAAAAGGCATTGAAACAGCGTGGATGGAAAGTGGGCCGGTTCTCGGCAACGCAATTCTCTGCCCAGATGATAAATGAATACGACCATATTGTATGTATGACGGATGGGCATAAACAAAGCATCACCCGGCACACCGACCACAAAAGCATAACCGTCCTGGATGTCGAAGATCCGTTCATGATGCCGTTGGATGTTTATCTAAGAACATGTATCGAGATAGAAGAAAAATTAAAGGAGGTGTACGATGAAATTAATAGTTCTGGCCAGTGACCACGGTGGTTACGAATTAAAAGAGCAGGTAAAAACTTGGTTAATCAAAGCGGGGCATCAAATCGAAGATGTTGGTGCGTTTGATGACACCCCCTCCGACCACCCTGTATTTGCAAAAGCAGGGGCCAGGAAAGTATTAGAACGGGATTCAGTTGGAATTTTCATTTGCGGTGCGGGACTTGGCATGTGTATGATGGCAAACAGAATAAAAGGAATCCGCGGGATTACGGCACACAATCAAGAGTTCGCAAAACTAGGCCGCGAACATAATAATGCTAATGTCCTATGCCTTGGCGGTCGATTTTTAAGTTTTGACGAGTCAAAAGAGATTATTTCGACTTTTTTACAGACCCAGTTTTTGGGCGGGAGATTTGTGTCTCGTGTTGCGATGCTGGAAACGGAATGACTTGATTTACCAGCTCGCTAATATCCTCAAGGACATATTCTTCCGTGCGTGTTCGCGGTTTATGGGTAAATGCAATGTTGGTTAGGCTACCACCATTATCTAGCTGTTTTGATCCTAAATAAATTTTCTTCACATCTTGAATGCTGCCTATAAATACTTTTGTAACTTCCAACTCGCCACATTTTGTTTTATAATTTAACTTGTCGAACATTCGCACAAGCTTGCTAAGGCTGTCTATAAAAAATATAACATTCTTACCGGTTGCGGCCTCTTTCTTCGCAAAAAACAGAGCATACAGAACTGTGGATATTTGCGTCTTTAATCCTGAATCAGGCGTGACCAAAAAAACATGCGAAAACCCAGCCCTAGTCAAATGCTTAACGCAATAATCACATTCATCTATTATCAGGGCTATTCGTATGATTTTATCCCCTGTAATCTTAATATTTGCCATAGGTTCAATTTTATCGGATTTTTCCCCTAGGTCAATCATGATACGACTTCCCAGCCGAATGTCTTCATCCTCCAAGGTTGCTTTAGCATAAGGCGAAACACCGTCTAATTTCTCAAAACTCACAGGACGCACCTCGGATTTTGAATGGACAGATACGCCATTAACTTTCTGGACTTCGGTAACAATGAACCTCCCTTTCTCGGCATTGTCCATTGAAATTCCCGTTTTAAATGCAACTTGACCCGCGACCAAATCACCCATTTCCAACTTGTGCCTAGTAAACATTTGATAGGGAATCTTGAATGTTCTAAAATCCCTACAAATCATTATTGGATCGGTTGCGTCCACCAAGTGCACAAATCCTTCGGCAAAAAACGGTAATGTTGATACAGGGCTTTCCACTCTCATGAACTCGTCTTCATCAAAAATATAGCTTGGAACCATAAATCAAAACTAACATATTCCGACAATCTTGACAAATCAAATTTCGTATAACTCGCCAACGATATGCTGATCTGCAACAGTAATATTAATCTTATCACAAAAATCTCGAACAACTTTATAGGCAAGGGTCGGGGAATTATTCTCCTCGGACAAGTGTCCCAAAATAACTCGCTGCGTTCCCATTTCGAACAATTTCGCTGCCGCAACGCCTGCTGAATGATTACACAGGTGTCCCGTGCGAGATGCAATGCGGCGTTTCAGCCAATCAGGATATTTCTTGTTTAGGCTTAGTTTTGTCATGTCGTGATTGCACTCCAGCAAGACGATTTGCGACCCTTGCATCTTTTCGTAAATCTCATCTCGCATGCACCCCAGATCCGTTGCCAAAGAAAACTTACTATCCCCACTGGTCAATGTATATCCAAAACAAAAACAACTGTCATGCGGCAAAGGGAAAAAGTCTACCCCAATATTACCGATTGTGAACTCCTCGTCAAATGTCTCAACCAAATGCGGAGGCATTGTTTTGGCAGCACGCATAAAATGCTCCTTAGCAGATTCGTGGACATATACGGTTGTTTGGAATCGTGTACAAAACTTGGCAACTCCGGCTATGTGGTCACTATGCTCGTGTGTTATTAGAATTGCATTGATACTTTCAGGTTCAATTCCTGCACTAGCAAGACGCTTTAACATAGCAGGGAAACTCAGTCCCACATCAATCAAAATCCTAGTCGTCCCCGACGAAATATATGTAGAGTTCCCTCGAGAGCCACTGGCAAGTGTCTGAATTGAAAGCATCAACCAGAGTAACACACAAATTCGGTTTGATGCAAGATAAGATTTGCATTAAAATAAATTACCACACAAACAGATTTGTAAAGGTAGCTGGCCCTGCTATACCGTCTGCGGAAATACCCCGTGCGACTTGGAAATTGCGAACCTGTTGTTCTGTCAGCGGTCCGAACACACCATCAGGGGTTGTCCTGAATCCATGAATCCATAGAGCCGCCTGTAAAATCCATACCAGGTTTCCTCTGTCGCCTCGCCTGACAAGCGGCGTTCGTGAACGGGTGATTGGGCCAAAGATTCCGTCGACCGTCAATCCTGCGTTAAAACGGCTGTTTAACTCCATCTGGAATGCCCTAACCAACGCTCGTCGTGTCAAAGGACCTGCCAGGCCGTCTACTGTAAGGTTCTGACCATATGTATTATTCAGGATAGTTTGAATTTGTCGAATTGTCGCATCAGGCCCGATAACAGGAGGTAACGACGGTGAGGGAAATCCCGGGAATGGCGGCGGTCCGGTTGGCGGCGACGGTGTCACAGGGGGCGGAGTAGGTACAGGTGGCCGCGGAGGCGGCGGAACGGCCCCAGAGGCACACGAGCCATATCCTACCGAGTCCATAATTCCATTAGCAATAGCACGAGCAAGAGTGTTAAAATTTTGGTCAAATAGAACATTATCTCCATCAGTCGTGATAAACCCTAGCTCTAATAACATTGCAGGTGCATTTGTTGCGTTCAGGACGAAAAAGTTACCCCTCTGGATTCCTCGATCACGGAACACGCCTGTCGCTATTATCCTATTATGTACACGGGCAGCCCAGTCCAATTCCCTAGCGGAAGCTTGGGGACGGATAAAGGTATCATATCCCGTAGCCTGATTATTAACCGAGCCGTTTCTGTGAATCGAAACAAATATGTCCGCATTGGCATTATTTGAAATTCGTGCCCTGTCCGCCAGGGGCACAAATACATCCGTTGTTCGTGTGTAAATCACCCTATGCCCACAAGCCTGCAACAAAGGCCCAACTGCCAGAGCCATCCGCAAATTATCATCCGCTTCCCGTCTTGCTCCATTCACCGCCCCCGGATCCGTCCCCCCATGCCCTGCATCTAAAACAATTGTTGCCATGTTGGATATTTATGATAAAGTCGGAGGTTCTGTGAAGAAGGTTTTTTTTCGTGGAATTTGCAGAAAATAAGTGACAAGAATCTACATAAATGTTATACCTGCAACAGGTCGATGGGGGTGTGAAAGATGAAGAAAAGATTCCATAGCTTCTGCTTAGCAATAATGGCCTTGGCCCTTTGTATAGGGTTGCTTGTTGGAATTGGTGCAACCGTAACAACAGTTGGTGCAACAACCACCACCGTAGACGCAGGCCAAACATTGTTCATGAGGGATGGAACGCACAACGCAGCACTGCGAACACAACTAATAAATTTTGCGAATTCAATTCCCGGGGTAGGAGAGCTGGACGGTCGACAAAATGTCGATGTGGGTGGAATTAACCATGTTGGTGCTGATGCAGCCGCGATTCGTGTTGCAAACGGTGGAGATTTGCCAATGATATGTATGTTTGAACAAAGACAAGACTCGGTTATAACTGGTGGTTCGTCACAAACACTTGATGAAGCCGCAGATAATTTCACGATGCAGCAATGGTTGTTGGTCTATATAACCTTTCCTGTCAGCGGTCATCCAATTTTCACATTTATGATGACAAACCCATATAGGAATCAGCGTTTTAACCCAGCTGGGATAGATCATTTTCATAATCTTTATGATCAAATTGGGGGCGGAGTGGGGAACCCAGCAACTTTCATGGGAACCGAAGGTTCAGAAGTTCGCAACCAAATAAACTATGACTTTGGGCATGTTCTTTCTCAGTTTCCCAGTATCAACCCAAACATCTTCACTGCTCCGGCGGGATTGCCAGGAACTTGGCAGTCTCGTGAACCGATTGTAACCTCGCCTAATCGAGAATTCCATAAGCTTGACGGCCCAAGACTTGACGACAGAATATGGTTGCCTTCTTCATTCGAGTTAGGTGATGGCAACACGGGTAACCTGTGGAATCTTGCTTCGTCCGAAATGGCTAAGCTGGACGACAACAATAATGGTTTTCACGATTGGGCGTGGATGCGTTCTCGTGCCGCTGACAACCCAGATAATTCGAGAATGTTCAGCTACAGAGTAAGCAGTAGCACAGCTATAAATTCAAGAGGTGTTCGACCTGCGATTCATCTTGATATGACATTACTTATTCCTGCACTTGATATACCTCAAGATGTAAGTATTACGCGCACCCAAAATGACGAATTAACCGCAGTATGGAACGCGGTAGAAAACGCAGTTTCATATCGTGTCAGAGTCGGCGAAGGAACATGGCAAACGGTCAATGTTCCGGCAACGACATTCGCACACACAATTTCCGCGACAGGGATATTCAACTTCCAAGTCTATGCGAGAGGTGATGGATTGAGTTTTGTTGATTCAACAGTTGCAAGTGCAAGTATCACGATCAACCAGGAGCAACTTGTAGTGCCATCAAATTTGCAAATTAGCGCAGGCGTTCTTAGTTGGGATTCAACAGATTCACTCGGAACATATGTTGTATATAGAAATGGTATAGCGTACAGTTCAGAATTAACTACAAGGTCTTGGACAATCCCAACAACTTGGGGTCCAGCCACATGGAATTTGCAAGTCCGTGCCACCGCGTCATCTTCAACTTGGTTTACAGACAGTAATCTGAGTACAGGTATCGACCAGGTTGTCCAAGCGACAATCACTGGTGCAGTAATCACAGCCAACACTACAAAGTCGAACTGGTACCTGAGTGAATCCTTTGCAGCAAGTGGGTTGCAAGTCCTGTTGACATACTCTGATTCAAGCACGAGAACAGTAACAACTGGGCTGACGATAGCAACAACTACATGGCAACTTGGGGTAGTCACTGTTAGTGTTTACTATGGAGGACACTTTGCAGGAACATTTACAGTAACAGTTTCGCCTCCAATTAATAACTATAACATGGTAACAGTTAACGGTTCTGAAATCGCAATTGTACCAGGAACATTCTATCTAGTAAAGCATCTAGCCATTCCACAAGTTCAATCTGGCTATGAATTTGTAGGTTGGAGTACAGATGGCGGTGCAACCATTCTTGAAGACACATACGCCCTTGAATCAGGAATGGTGCTAAGTTCAGTAATACGAGAGATTCAAAACGGGGAAACCAATGGCTTTCCATGGCTAATCGTTATTATCGGTGCAGTTGCAGGTGTGATATTACTTGCAGGAATCGCAATCGTAATAATATTGCAGCGAAGAAAAAGACTAATTACTCGCAGTATTAGGTAGGCTGTAATTTAAATCATAAAGCTGCAAAAAGTTACACAAGCTATGCCATGAAAAAATTATGTGTTATGCTGGGGGCTTTCGTCATAAGTGCTTTGGCTATTGCCTTTGGTATGTTTGAGTCAGAGCCAAGCATTGTACATGCAGCAACTGTGGAAAATGTGGCATATTTGCCCGAACATTTTACTTGGAATATCGCCGCACAAAACATTAATAGTGTTTCGCACCCCGTCGGATCGGTTGTGACAGGTCTTGCACCATCACATCTTGATTTACCGAACCTTCATGTTAACATTCCGTCGAATAACAATGGTGTAACGGTTACTGGTGTAGGTTCCCAGGCGTTCGGTGGTAGGGTTAATATGATTCAGTTAACTATTCCAAATACAATCACGCATATAGACATGAATGGATTCCCTCGTACTGGTTTAACATCGGTTACAATTCCGGCGACTGTCCTCAGTATAGGTTCGAATGCGTTTGTGGCTAATTCTCAATTAACTCATGTGAATATGCTTATGGATGTGACAAGTTTCAATGCGGGAATATTCCTGGGAAGTCCAATAGAAATATTTGAAATGCCGAATAGCACGAGGTTCCGTGTCGAAAATAATTCCGTTGTTGACGATTTAACGGGCACGCTTGTACTTGGTTCAAGGAATTCACATATTCCATCAGGCGTCACGAGAATTGGGAACAGTGCATTTAGTGGAAGAGGTCTTAGTTCGGTTACAATTCCAAACACCGTTACACATATTGAAAACTTTGCATTCGAAGGGAATCAATTGACAGAGCTAGAAATCCCGTCAAGTGTTATAGCTATTGGTCCAGGTGCGTTTATGGGCAACCAGATAACAAGTGTTATAATCCCGGACAGTGTGACATCTCTTGCTAATCAAGCTTTTCGCAATAATCACTTGTACAGTGTGACAATATCAAATTCGTTGGCAGTGATAGACATGATGGCATTTTCAAATAACAGACTTGAAAGCATTGTTATTCCTAATGGAGTAACCTCTATAGGAAACAATGCATTTTCTGGCAATCGGTTGACAAGTGTTACTATACCAAGTGGGGTGACATTGATTGACAGTTCCGCATTCGCGAGCAATCACTTGCAAAGTATCGATATTCCATCTACCGTTACAAGGATTGGTCCGAATGCGTTCGGATACAATCGGCTTGCTACGATTGTAATCCCGTCAAGTGTTACGACAATAGATTCAATGGCATTTAGAAATAATCAGCTTACTGACATAACGATCCCAAGTAGTGTTACAACAATTGGCATGGGTGCATTTAGTGGTAATGCCAATTTGAATGTTACATTTGCAGACGGTACAACGCAAATCCCACAGGACGCACTTCATGTATCGCACTTGCAAAGTGTTACGATTCCAAGTTCTGTTACATCGATAGGCGCAAGTGCATTCTCGGACTCTGGCCTATCGGCAATATTTATCCCTGATACGGTCACCAACATAGAAACAGGTCAATTCGTTAATTTGTGGGGAAGTATGATGACGGTGGATATGGCCATTATGAATGGTGGGACGCTTGTTTATATTGACGGCACTCTTCATATAGACCTATGGGGAACAGTAGAACCAGTTATAACATTAACACCGTTCAGCAGCAACCCTGCTCTAACAATATTCACGTCGCACTACGAACCAGGACCAGGGGGTTTCGTTGAAGGATGGAATGCAGGGCGCCCAGTCATTTGGGCAGTGCCTGGTATTATTCCAATCCTTGAAATAACTACATCTGTTACCGGTCAAGGTAGGATAGTCGTTATGGATGATTTGGCATTGGGCTTTCTTGACGAGGGCGACACAAGGACATTAATTGCAGAGCCAGCCGAGGGTTGGCAGTTTGTTGGCTGGGATATAAATTCGTAACCAGCACATGCTACCCCCATGAGGAGATTATTTGTCGTCCTGGGGGTTGTTGCTGTCATCATGACCGCAGGGGCTTTGTCGCTCGGCATAGATGAGGACAAGGCATCGGGGGCGGATACTGTACAAGCGGTAACCGTGGAGAATGTAGCGTATTTGACAGAGCATTTCACATGGAATACAGGGAGAACATCTATTATCGTTACCTTGCACGAGCCGTATACAATTTGCACTGGTCTTGCACCAGAGTTTGTTGGTTTGCCGAACTTGCATGTAAATGTACCTGCGTTTGGGCCCACAGGATTGCCAACAAGTGCAGTTGGGGGAATGTCAAGCGACAATAATTTCCGTAATATGCCAAACATCATTAAGGTCACAATGCCGGATACAGTAACATGTATTATGTACAGTGCATTTATGAACGCAAGTATTGCAACTATGCCAGACTTTCCCACGGGTATTACAATTTTCCAAGGATTTGAAGGGAACCCTTTCATCACAAATGATTTTGTCTTGCCCAGCCAATTTACCCAGATAGGCTATCATGCATTTAGGAACTCAGGCCTTACCAGTTTTAATATCCCATCGACCGTAACACGCATTCGTAATGCTGCGTTTATGGATAACCAATTAACCAGCATATCAATCCCGGACACAGTAACAAATATAGGCAGTTCTGCATTTACTAATAACCAGTTAGAGAGCATAAGAATTCCAGGTGGTGCAACCATAGGTGCCCAGGCTTTTGATAACAATCCATTTAGAGAAATTATTTTCGGTCATGGTATAACCAACTTCCTCGGCCTTACCTTTGAAGACCTAGGTACTCTCGAGCGTATCGTGATACCATCTACACTTACTGCGAATTTACCAGCATCTGTCAGAACTGCAACAATCTGGGGGATGATAATGACCGTTGAGGATGCCATAAGTATGGGCGGTGAAATAGTTACAGAAGGCGATTATGAATATATTGAACTTTGGGGGCAGAGAGGCAGGTTAACCGGTGGGGAAGGACCATTCGCAGGTAACCCGAACTTGACCATATATACCGCACACCGAAGTCGTCCCGCAAATTGGGCGGAAGATTTCAATGTGAATGGTTCTGGTGGATTTGTTCCAGTTGCTTGGGGGTACGCAACAGTTGATGTTGATACTGTTGGCCAAGGTGTAATTTCAGTTGCCAATGAGTTACCAATGCATGGAATGGAATCTGGCGACACAAGGACATTAAAGGCAGAACCATCTGAAGGATGGCAGTTTGTCCGATGGGATATAAATTCGTAGCCGGCACATGCTATCTTTATGAAAAGAGTATGTCTTGTCGCAGGAATCGCCGCCGTCATCGTGGTAGCTGGGCTTTTGGGGTTCGTCAACAAAGGCAACGAGAATATGAGTATTCATGCAGTAGCTGTGGACAATGTGGCATATTTACCAGAGCATTTCACATGGAATACTGACGCCATGAATGTCCACATATGGCCATATAGTGCAAATACCGTTATTACTGGGCTTGCCCCGTCGCATTTAAATCTGCCGAACTTGCATCTAGATCTTCCTTCGGAGGGACCTACTGGGTTGCCTGTTGGGGCTGTTGCTAATAATGCTTTTAGTATGAGAGCCAATGTGGTTATGCTCACTATCCCACACACTATAGAAACGCTGGGAAACAACTCGTTCCGTAATAATGGGCTTACTGACATTATTATACCCTCGACCGTCAGGAGACTTGTTTCATCGACTTTCCAGAACACTACTGCGGTCAACCTGTCATTTGACCCGGGTTCCATGGATATGTGGAATGCCAGTGTTTTTTCGGGCACTCCGCTGGAAACCATTACAATTGTGCCAAGCGAGCATTACAGAGTCGAGAATAACTCGTTGCTAAGGAACTCTGATAATTTTCTTGTTTTAGGCTCTAGGAATCTTCACATTCCTTCTAGTGCTGTTGGCGTCGGTATGTCTGCTTTTTCCAGCCGAGGGCTCTCAGGTGAGATTGTTATCCCTAGCAACATCAGATTCATAGAAGACAGTGCATTTTTCGTTCTAAGTGGTGGGCCGGTCACGACAATAAGGATTCAAAGTAATCTAGAGACGCCTATAACCTCTGGTACCTTTGGGCCCTTGATTCGTGAGATTATATTCGAAGAAGGCGTCACTTCCATACCGACTATGCAAAACCTTGTACAAAACTCCCAAACACGCTTCCAGCGCGTTGTGATACCTTCTACTGTGACAACTATGCCAATATTGCGAATGGCGATAATTTTCGGGATGCATATGACGGTTGAAAGCTGGATGGACATGGGGGGAACTATTATTTATGAAAATGGGTACGAGTATGTTGATATATGGGGCGAGCGAGGCAGAGCCTTCGAACAACCTTCTACGCCATTCGAGCACAATCCTAATTTAACAATATACACACCACATGCTAGTCGCCCAGAGGGATGGCCAGAAGGATTCAATTCTGACGGAAGTGGTGGATATGTGCCTGTTGTGTGGGGTTATCCATTTATTACTTCCAGCACCACGGGTCAAGGTACTATCTCTGTCGCTGATGACTTGCCGATGTATGCAATAACATTAGGAGACACAAGGACATTGACGGCGATCCCTGCTGATGGATGGCAATTTGTTGAATGGCAAATCAATCAAGATTGATGAATGACTGCACCGCAAAACACACATGCTAGGATTATGAAAAATATTAGAATTTTGATCGGATTGACAATAGCGGCCTTAATCATCTTGAGTATTGCAACACTAGGGTTCAAGCCATCAAATAGTGATTCTAAGGCATCTATGGCCTCTTTCTCAGGTGTGATTACAAGCACTGAAAACCCAATAACCTTAACCATGACCGATACAAATATCTCCGTCGTAGCAGTATTCGAAACCGTCACATATAGCATCACCTACACCCTAAATGGCGGGACGCATTCGGGAAATCCAGCCACATTTACTGTTGCAGATCTTAATATAGATCTGCAGGACGCAACGCGTTATGGTTTCGACTTCCTAGGTTGGTATACAACTTCAGATTTCTATGGTTCACCTGTGACACAACTTACGACAATAGGGGATGTAAATTTATATGCACGATGGTCGGATCCACTTGTGGCGAATATCATATACAATAACCTGCGTGATACAGACATTTATACAAATCTGGCAATATTCTATGCAAGTGATTTACCAATTATATTGACAGATGTCTCAAGGAATGGATGGACATTCCAGGGGTGGTATCAAGACAGTGGATTCACTCAGCCAATTACGCAAATAACATCCTTCGGAGATATCGAAGTTTATGCAAGGCTTACCATTAACGAGTTCACAATCATATTCGAAAACCTAAACGGAGCAACTAATCCAAATCCAAGTGTGTTTACGATTGACAGCGAGACCTGTGACCTAGCCGACCCAGGTATCCGCAATGGATGGACATTTGCTGGGTGGTGGACCGCAGAGGGTGGTATGGAAAGATTATGGACAAGTGCTCCAATAGGCGATATTGGAAGCCAAACACTTTACGCCTATTGGACGCTAAATGAATACTTGATCAATTTTAATAATCTACAGGGGGGAACA
>WRBH01000019.1 GCA_009784665.1 Bacillota bacterium
TTGACGGAGCAGTTTAGCACCTGAGTTTCGATATTGATCCCTTAAATGACAAAATTCAACATACAAAAGAATTAAATGTTAAAATAAATCTTTTGCATTTGCAAACTTAGTGATAATGTGATAGTATTCCATATGAAAGAAAAACTAGAAGTTTTTGCAAAACTGTGGGAAGCAGCAGAGGGAACAAAGCAGGAAAGAAAAGCAGGAAGGGCTGATGCAAAGTTTCTGGGATTACGCGATGGTTACCTCTGTGGCCTGGGAATTGAAGGTGTGCCCAATTTTTGGGATTATCTGATGGCAGGTTCAAGTGGAGAATTTGCAAGTGAAAGGGAAGATACAGATAGGTTCACTTCACCTTATTTAGGTGGGTTTCATACGCAATATTTATTGTCAAAAATTCATGGTCGGGCTGATGCATCAGTCGCTAGAAAGGGTCGCATCGAAGATTTTGAAACTGAGGCTCTAAAATACGCTGCTGTGACAAAGCTCAAGTTCGGTTGTCACGACAAATGTTGCGATCCACAACCTGAATTACTTCCTGAGGTTTAAGGGGGTAAATCACAGTCTGCGGTAATCATCGACCCGAATTATTTTATCGCCCTTGGTCTGGGGCGTGGGGTCAGCTGGTGCTTGTTCTTTTTTGGTAAACAATAGGGGCAATAAGGGTAGTAGGGAGTTGATGTCTAATTTCTTGCCCTGCAGCATTGGGGTGATTGCCTCGACAAGAGGGGCGTGTTGCCCACCACCCATCAGCATAGGCAACAGCCCTACCAACGCCGACCAGTCTATTGGCGACTTTTGCTCGGCCTCGGGTTTTGGTGGGGGTTGGTAGGCATGACTAGAAGAGCATCTGTGGCATGTGCATCTAGGTCGGGGCTGGCCCTCCAGCGGTAACTCAAATTCCGAGTTGACCAACAATCACCTCCAGTCGCTTTTTTTGTTCGGCATTCAGGAATGGCTTGATTTTATCGATGGTCTCTTTTACTGATCCTATATCGCCTTTCTCCCGTTTTGCCGCCATGTGTTTGACCAGCTCTGCCATAAGTTGGTCGTTGCTCATTTTTGCGTAATGCCCAACCGCCTCGCGAACCTCTTTTTCATTAGACGGTTCTTTGATTGCGTCGGAATCTTGCCTACTACTGCTTGCGTAATCTTTTAATGACATGTTAATATATATTATATGTTCTTAGATAAAGTGAAAATTAATATCAAGGCTGGTAACGGTGGAAACGGCCATACCTCTTTCTTTCGTGATAAAAAGAATATGTGGGGCGGCCCTGATGGTGGGGATGGCGGTCGCGGCGGCGATGTTGTTTTCATTGGAGGGACAAAGGATGATAACCTTGTGTCTTTCCGATTTAACAAGAAATACCACGCCCCAGACGGCGAGAATGGCGGCAAGCAACGCAAGAAAGGTAAAAGTGGTGGAATTTACCATGTCGAGGTTCCCCTGGGCACAAGGGCTTATAACATCCACGGAGAGCTGCTTGCCGATATTACCGAAGTTGGGCAGGAATATGTTGCCCTTAAAGGGGGGGGCGGTGGCCTGGGTAACAGCCATTTCGCAACCAGCCGCAAACAAACGCCAAACTTTTCTCAATTAGGCGAGCCTACAAAAGCCCATGACATATTCTTGGAATTACACACTATTGCTGATATCGGCCTGGTCGGATTTCCGAATGTTGGGAAATCATCTTTGTTGGCGTCCCTTACCCGTGCCCAGCCAAAGATTGCAAATTATCATTTCACGACCTTGCATCCGAATGTTGGGGTATGGAATGGGGCAGATAGAAACCTTGTACTTGCCGATATTCCTGGCCTGATTGAGGGAGCATCTGAGGGGGTTGGACTAGGGCATGAATTCCTGCGACATATCAATCGAACAAAGGTTTTATTCCATGTCATTGACATTTCTGGAACAGAAGGGCGTAATCCAATCGAGGACTTTCACACCATTAACAATGAACTTAAAAATTTCTCGTCCGACCTTGCTCATAAACCTCAGATCATTATTTTAAATAAATTGGATATTGCTGACCCAAAAATCATCAAAGAATTTCGTAAGGCAATGGGTAAAGGTAAAAAGGTTCCGCCAGTTTTTGAGACCAGTGCTGCAACGCACGCAGGACTGGTTGACCTGATGAATAAGGCTCTTGAAATTATATCGAAATTGCCTGACCCTGAATCGCCTGAAATCAGTACCGTATTAGAAAAGCCTGTTGACAAAAACGAGTTCTATGTCTACCAAGATGAGGGTGCTTTTGTTGTAACTGGGCCTTTGGTTGATAATCTTGCTCGTGGTGTTGTCCTTAACGATACCGAGAGTAACTACTATTTCCAAAAACGACTTCTAAACAGTGGTGTTATCAGAGAACTGAAAAAACAAGGGATGGTTACAGGCAGTATCGTTAATGTAGGTGGGGTAGAATTCGAGTGGATGGATTAGATACCAACCTGATTTAGGCAAGTATTCTGCTGCTTGTGTTGGTATTTTTGCACTGTCAGGTGGAGTTTGGGGATTTAACATGACTCAGCCAAGTGATCTTGATTTTACAACACGAATCCAACATCTTTACGAAGAAAAAGCCGAGAATGAGGGTATCGAGTTTGACGACGCAATGGCAAAGGTCGGGGCAGTTTTACCCGAAGGATTTGACATTGATGCGGCAAGACATGCCCATATGGAAAATACTTCACCAGAAAGGATGCAAACGGCTACCGAGAGTATTTGGTATGAGGACACTAATCTTCTAGCAAACCGCCTGGGGCAGGCAAGTGTAACGGGTGTTTTGAGCGGAATAGTTGGGGCTGTTGCAGGAATAGTTACATCTGCTTCAAGCCAATATGTCAAATTAACTAAACTTTCAAAAATAATCGATGATATGAAACAGAAACAAAAAGCAAGCGACAACAAAAGTAGAGAGCCTCGTCCTTAGTATACCTGCCCGCGAACGCCAAGGCCCTGAGGGGTCAGGATGAATTTTTTCTCGTCAATACCTTTGATTGTTCCGCCGATGGCACAAATAACGCCGGAGAGGAAATCAAGACGCCTGCGGGCGTCCGCCTCGTCAATGTGTTCCAAATTCACAACACAGGCTTCGCCTCGTTGCAGGTTTTGTACGATTTGTGTTACCTCGGCATTGGTATGTGGGGTTACGACTAGGACATTTCTTGTCCCCAAGGTTTGCCCTTCCAGAGTACCACTAAACAAAAAGTTTGACTGTGGCGGTTGTTCTGGCGTGGGTATAGCCTCGACCATGGGAGGCGGGGGGGAGGGCATATCCAAGATAAACGGCTCGAACTCTGGTTCTTTTTTTTGTATTGGTTTTTGTTTTTTCTCGACCGTTACACCCTTACTGATAAATTTATTAAGGAAGCCCATAAAACAATATATCACATGAATCCAAAATATCTAGCATATTTTTCAAACGAATCTCATCTAGTGTAGAGAGATGGTCATCTATATCGAACACGCGATATTGGATAATATGGTGATAAACACCATGCTTTTATACTTTGTGTTTAAAACTATCAAGCAACCTGTGCCTAAGTGGCGTGTCCTTCTGTCTGCGATTATCGGAACAGCATTTGCCTTGACCTTACCCTTATTGTCATTTAGTGGGGTAGGGATGTTTTTCATTCGATTGTTCGTTGGTGCATTGATGGTATTTGTTGTCCAGAACAAGTCGCTTGGGCGATATACACTCTTTCTACTTCTATTCCTTACATACACATTTGCATTTGGTGGAGCGGTCTTTGGTGTGATGTCGATGTTCGGATTGGAATCTGTACCATTTGGATTGGTACCAGGCGTAGTTCTAGCAATGTTTTTTATCTTTAAGCTTTTGATCAAATATCTGAATGTACGCCATAGTGTAAGTCAACACCTCCGTGATGTCGTTATTCACCACAAAGGCGAGAGATACAAGGTTACAAGTTACCTTGATACAGGCAATCGCCTTGTCGACCCTGACACGAACGCTCCTGTTGTTATTATTTCTCTATCCTTGTTCTTGAAAATGTTTCCTGATATCCCGCCCGACAAAATCGTCCTGAACAGATTGGGGGAGAGCGAGGTAGAGCAAGGCAAATATATCCCTCTGTCAACGGTCGCGGGCAAATCGAAAATCTTCACATTCAAGCCCGAGAAGTTGGAAATTCTCAAAGGTAAAACACACGATAACATTCGTCTAGGGGTCTCTATGCGAGGCTTTAAAGACGCGGTTAGATACGATGCACTATTGCACTCGGCCCTGGCTTGAAAAAAGGAGGAGGATAATATGAAGTTATTTCAACGCGTAGCAAAACTCTATTACGAGATAACCTTGCGAAACCTGTGGAGCGATGATTTCGTCCATTTTATAAACGGGACCGAATCCTTGGCAAGACCTTTGCCAAAAGATCAAGAACAGCTCCTGTTGCAGGAGTTGCACCTTGGCAAACCCGAAACCAAGCAAAAATTAATTGAACATAACCTGCGTCTTGTTGTCTATATCGCCAAGAAATTTGAGAACACAGGGCTGGATATCGAGGATTTGATAAGCGTCGGCAGTATCGGCCTTATCAAGGCGGTCAACAGTTTTCAATATGACCGTAACATCAAGCTGGCGACATATTCCAGCCGTTGTATCGAGAATGAAATTCTAATGCACCTGAGGAAGGTTATGAAGAACCGCGGAGACATTTCAATCGACGAACCAATTAATTCGGACAGTGATGGCAGCGAAATCGTCCTGGGAGATGTTGTGGCAATCAGTCACGACCGGACCAACGAGGAACTGGATATGGGGGTTGAAAAGAACTTGCTGTGGCTGGCAATCAATCGCCTGGGTATTCGCGAGCAAGAAATTATGCAACTGCGGTTCGGTCTGGGCGGAGGCGAAGAAAGAACGCAAAAGGAGGTATCCGAGATGTTGAATATTTCTCAATCCTATATCAGCCGCCTTGAGAAGAAGATAATTTCACGACTCCGTCGAGAGTTACAAAAGATTGATTGCTAGTACGATAATTGTCTGGTATCCCAGCCGTGTTCTTTGACCATTTCCTTCATGTCAGTCTCTAGGATGGATTTGTCACCGAAGTAATTTTCTGGGTCGCGTTGTTCTGTTTCTGACCAGATGCCGGGTTTCAAGATGTGTCCGCGTGTTGTCACGGATATTGCCTCCAGGTTAATTTCAAAGAAATCTCTTGAAAACCCAAGACTAGGGTTTTCCCTAACCAAAGTTTTCCAATCATAATATTCGGCCCCCTCCATTGTAAGGGCACGGCCTTTTGGGTATAGTAATTGACCTTCGCCAGTATAAAATTGTTTTTCAGCGAATCCGATGTTCCGGTAACGCGACTTTGCCGCGTTAACAGCCTTGTTAACCATGATACTGTAATCAAGTGCTTCCATTTCAGGGTCAATTGACTTCAGTAAGTAAATATTTTTTGAAACACTAATTAGTGCACCCAGTCTGTTTAGTGGTTCATAAAATGTATCGTTGTTTAGGTTTGAATCGCTTGTGACCAGGCCGATTCTTCTAACTGATACATTGTGATGTTTAATCCAGTGTTCTAATTGTTGAGGAGCATGTTTATTCATAGTTGGCTCTCCACCATCAATGTGAAGGGTCTTGACATGCTTTGCCTGCCCCAGAAACTTGAAAAATTTGTCCATAACACCATCATTGATGTGTTCAGGTTTTTTTGGGTCTAGGTAGCAATGCTTGCACTTTTTTGGGCAGGCGGTGGTAAATGGTAGATACGCATCAGTGATGGTGAACTTGCCACTGTCTATTGCACTTGCAATTTCCGCCTTCATATCCATAGAAATATTCTATACCATTTCAGGGTTTTTGTCAACAGGTACCAGACTTGCCAAAAACTGGTTGTTAATTCGGGGTCGCAGGAATCCCACAATTGCCACCCCAAACACTAGGGAGGCAATTATTATATAATACAACGATGGTCTGACAATTAAAGATGTAAACATGATAAATATTCCGACCAACAAGAATGACTTTGCTTTGCGACGGTTAAAGAACAAGTTGTGAAACTCTCTCCATTTGAATCGGGTATTGGCTTTTTTTTCGACTGTGATAGGAGGGAAGACCTGCTTTGGTTCGAGGATTTCATCATACAGCATCTCGAAGTTTACAAGTTCAATATTCAAACGCAACCCACTAAAGAATGCTCGAATCCGTGGGTCAAAATCTTGAGCAATAATGATGGTTTTCTTGGTCGCAAATGTCCTGTTTAATGCCTCAACAATGTCGGATTCTGTTACGGATTTGTGTAACAGGCTAAATACTTGATAATCAGAAGATGGAGGAATTAAATCGGCTAGGAACAGGGCAGACTGGGCCTGTGGCATAAATTTGAATTGCAGTGCTATTGTTTGCATGTGATCAAGTCGTTCTCGGGTCATTTGTCGCCTCTTGCTCTTGCGTGCATGTAGGGCCATTATGCCAACATTGACTAGGGTGGTTATAAAGAACGCGGTCAGAAAACTGAGGGCGAATCCGCGGATGAAATATCCTGCCCACAGATAAGCAATCAGGAAGATAAAAAAGCTGCGAATCAAAAAATCTGATAGTATTGAAATACGATACATGCTAGAATTATTGACAATGCATGCAACTGTATATCTATTAACTGGTGAAATGGGGGCGGGTAAAACGCATTTTGTCAAGTCAATGTACTCCCAGGCGACCAGCCCGACCTTTACCATTGTTAATTACTATGAACCCAACATTTACCACCTTGACTTGTATCGTATTGAAGAGGAAGAAGAGTACCTTCATTTAGGTTTAGAGGAAATCTTGACAGGCGATAATGTCGTCTTTATTGAATGGGCACAGAAGCTGCCTTCGCATTATCTGGGCTTGATTAAGGGCTTGATTAAAAATGTCAAGATAGTTAAACTGGAGAACGATGAAAGACAAATTATTGTTCATGAACACCGTCGATAGTGGAATCACCGTTCGGGCAGGTGATGTTACCATACATAAACCAACGCCAGATATCAAGCAAAAGGACAAGCTGGTAAACACAGTGGTCAAGGATGCGATGCAACAGGCAAAACTGTCTTTCGCCGATATAACCCACTATGAAGTCGTGGTTGGTCCAGGTAGCTGGACCGGAGCAAGGGTTGGCGTTGCAATAATCAAGGCATATTGCTTGGCACATCCAAAACCCGTCCATGCCCTGCACGCTGATGGCACATTATTGATGATAACAACTGGGGCAGAGTTAGAGCCCCTATACGACCGAGAATATGTCATTGACATCCCTAATAAACCGTGAGGATTCGTCAATAAACGGAAAATGACCACTGTTATTATAGACTGTTAATTCCGAATTAATCAACAGCTTTCGCCACCGGCGACCAACAGAAACAGGTATTGACTTGTCATGTTTACCGAATATCAAAAGGGTAGGATGTTTGATATTCGCAATCTCTGGCGTTAAATCGCGATTCACAATATTTTGGAAAGTTTTTCGCCCTTCGAGTGGCATAGCTAAGTAGTCAGGGCTGGCTCTTTTACGCAATCGTCTCCATCTTGCTTTAAGGCTTATATGCCGTATTCCTGCAGCACCCGTTAGTACAACTTTGTCAAAACGATCAGGATTACGGTTCAGCAGTAACACTGTAACTCGGGCCCCGAACGAATGTGCAATGATATGGCATTTCTTGACATTATTACCATCAAGGTATGCCTCGACCAAATCTGTATAAGTTTCAATACACCATGGGTGTTTGGGTATAAAACTTGGTGTAAGGCAGGTAAACCCTCTTCTAAAAAAAGGTAAGATAGGTTCAAAACTGTCCTCATTCCCACCCCATCCATGTAAAAACAGCAAAAACTCCTTGCTTGTGTCCATGATGATAAGTATGATAATATATAGAGTTATGTTTGGGTTTTCATCGTACTTGATGTTTGGAGCAGCATTGCTGGTTGCGGCTGTTAATACGGTATTGCTTGTGATAATGAGCTATCGGATTTTACTTGTCTTTCAACAGGCGGGATACCGCGTCAAACCCTTTGTAAAGTGGTTGTTTGATTCGCGGGCTAAATTCTTTATCAGGTTATTTGGACTTAGCTTTATCTCCTTTGGTTTGATGGCATTGAAGAATGTTTTATTCTATATTCATTTGGATAATCTGTATTGGCCAATTATTGGGGTATTGTTCTATATCCTGTTTAGCAGCATCCTGATTTGGGATGCAAGGCGACAAAAAAAGAAAATTCCACTTAAATGGACACCGCGCGTCATGAGGTTGACTGCGGGGATTGCTGTATTTGTATTTGCTTTTAGTTTTCTGTTGCTGTGGTTAGGACAGGTCATAATTAACCATTGGGTTGGATTTGCATTGATTACAATAACGCCGATGTTGTTGCCTGATTTTATGTTAAAGGCTCATTTTGTTCTTTGGCCGTACGAGGCTTATGTCAAGCAAGGATTCGTTCGCAGGGCACAAAGAAAATTGCACTCACGCGAGCATAAAAAGCTCATACGAATTGGTATAACAGGAAGTTATGGCAAAACTACTTGCAAGAACATCCTTGCCGCGATGTTGGCAAAAAAATACAAAGTTGCGGTATCACCTGCGTCATACAATACCCCTATGGGATTTGCCCGAACTGTAAACGAGGTCCTTCGCGAAGACCACCAAGTTCTTATCATGGAGATGGGCTTGCGTTATGCACATGATATTCAAGAGATGTGTGATTTGGTCAAGCCCCATCACGGATTATTGACCTCGATTGGAACGGCCCATATCGAAACAATGGGCAGTCGCGAAGCAATCAAAATCGAAAAAGCCAAGCTTGTCCACGCCTTGCCCCCTGATGGAACCGCTGTCCTGAATGGGGAAAGTTTGCTGTGCAGACAAGTCTACGACGAACTTGAATTAGAAAACAAACATCTTACAACATTGACAGCCAAAGATATTCGTATCACAGAGACTGGCTGCAAATTCATGCTGTACGAAATCGAGTGTGAAACCAAGTTACTCGGTCGTCACAATGTCGAAAACATCATTATGTGTGCCCAGATGGCGTACGAGCTGGGCGTTACCCCCGCACAAATTGCTTGGGCTATATCCGAGCTTGAACCTGTTCCACATCGGCTACAGCTGACGAAATCCTATAATGGGGTAATTATTCTGGATGACAGTTATAACGCAACGGTACAGGGAACTGCCGCCGCCTTAGAAGTCCTGATGTTATTTAGAGACGACAAAACAGGCAGAAAATTGGTTGTTCAAACCCCAGGTATTATAGAACTGGGTGAAACAGGTGATGAGGCGAACTTTAACTATGCCAAGGAAATCGCAAAAGTCGCATCCGATGTTATCGTTGTTAACGAGACGAACAAAAAACCACTGCTAGAAGGACTGAAAGATGCCGAGTTCCCAACCGAACGCACACATGTCGCAAAGACCCTTGATGACGCAATGGCTCTATATCCAACTCTTCTTCGCCCTGGGGATGTAATTTTATTGGCAAATGACTTGCCAGATCTTTTTAATTAGTCTATACTTAAAGTTAGGAGAACAAAAATGCGATATACTGCCAAACGGACCGAGCCTTTGAGCTCGGAGGAATTGGCGGAATATTCAGGACTGGGATTCAGCGAGAAATTTGCAAGATTATTATATATCCGTGGCATTGACACCGCGGCAAAGGTCAAGGATTTCATGGACTTCTCGCTGGAAAAACTGCACGACCCTTTTAAACTTAAGGGTATGCAAGAGGCCGTGTCCCGAATAAACACCGCCATAACAAAAAAAGAACGAATCCTAATCATAGGCGATTATGACTGTGATGGAATTTGTGCAACCGCTATAATGTACAAGTACTTGTTAACACGATATGCCCGTACCAAGTATTTTTTACCTAATCGGGATGCAGATGGATATGGTTTGTCGATCGAACTTATTGACAAACTGCACAAGCGATTCGATCCGCAACTGATAATAACGGTGGATTGTGGGATTTCTTGTCCAGATGAAATAGCCCATGCACAAAGTCTGGGAATAGATTGCATAGTCACAGATCACCATGCAATTCCAGAAAAAACCCCTGACTGTATTACGGTCAACCCAAAGTTACCAAACCAAGACTATCCGTTTGACGAACTGTGTGGGGCAGGGGTTGCATTAAAGCTTGTCCAAGCCTTGGGTGCAGACATAAACCAATACATTGATATAGCAACAATTGCAACAGTTGCGGATATCGTTCCTCTTGTTAACGAAAACAGAGTTTTGGTACATGAAGGACTCAAGCGAATCAATGCGAACTCCAACCCTGCAATCACGGCCCTGGCGAAGAGCTGCAATGTCTTTGGCCCAATCAAGTCCCAAGATATCTCCTATAAACTAGGACCTAAAATAAACGCAGCAGGGCGTATGGGTGTTGCAAAGAGGGGATTAGACCTCCTGCTTGAAAAAGATCCAAAGCGAATTGACGAGATAATATCAAGCCTGGGAACACTAAATCAATCCCGTCAAAAGATTACCGCAAATATTACTGACGAAGCCGAAGCAATCATCCTGGCCAAAGGATTAGACAGGAACAACATAATCATTGTCCACAAAGAAAATTGGGAGGGGGGCGTCCTGGGTATTGTTGCCGCACGACTGACTGATAAATATTTAAAACCCGCAGTAGTTCTCAGCAGGAATGGCAATGTCTGGAAAGGCAGTGCCCGCAGCATCCGAGGAATTGACATGGTCAAGTTAATGGAACGACATGCTCATCTGCTTGTAACTTATGGAGGCCATGTAATGGCGGCAGGATTATCCCTAGAGGAAAAAAACCTTGACCAGTTCAAAGAATCCATCATCAATACACTCAAGACTGAATTGCCAACAGAATCACAGGATACAATGTTTGATCTACATCTAGAGCGAGGTGATATAAATGCCAGGTTTATAAAAGAACTTGAAATGCTAGAACCACTTGGATGTCAAAATCCTGCACCAGTATTTACAACGCAAGTCTTGTCATGCTCGGTTAATACTTTGCCGAATTATCCACGGCACATACGATTCAGCTCTCGAGGCGAATCAGGCGGCTATTTGAATTTTACTATGTTTGACGCAGCAATTCATACCGAGCTACTGGCACTTGATTTCCCAAAATACATTTTGTTTGAATTTCAAAAGAACTGGACTTCCGAGGAATCGACCTCCTCGAATAATATTAAGACCCTCGCTAAAGCTATAATCCCACACCCTAACGACGAGAGGAGTTTTGCAATCACACTGCAATTTGCCTTGACTACTGGGGAATGGCCTGAAAACGATGAACTTGAACAGATCCGACAAAATTTAGTGGTTGACAGAAACACATTTGTGGAATATTATAGACTACTGCAAAAATTCATAGGAACACGCGTTAACGGAGTATACAACTTATATACGAGAGTACAAGCCACTGACAAAAGAATCAATCCATATCAGTTTGTATTTGTGTATTCGGTATTCCGCGAGCTTGGGATTATATCTCTGGACAATGGCGTAGTGCGTTCAAATTCAAGCAAAAAGGTCGAACTTGACCAAAGCGAAATTTATAAAAGGAGCAAGTAATGCAACAAAAGGAAAAAGGACTCAAGCTTGTATTCTTGGGTGGGGTAGGAGAGATAGGAAAAAATATGACTGCATTTGAATACGGCGATGATATTATCGTTGTTGATTCAGGGCTTGGTTTCCCCGACGATTCAATGCCGGGAATTGACCTGGTGGTTCAAGATGTATCATGGTTGATTAAAAATAAGGCCAGGGTAAAAGCGTTTGTCATAACGCACGGTCACGAGGATCACATCGGATCCCTGCCATATGTCTTGGCAGATGTCCCAGCGACTATATACGGCTCCAGACTGACCCTAGCTTTAATAGACAATAAATTGCGCGAGCACCCAGGAATCAAGGTCAAAGCCGTATCCGTCAAGCCACGAACCGTCGTCGACATCGGTGCGTTTAAAGTTGAATTTATTCATGTTAACCATTCGGTCTCAGGTTGTTTTGCACTTGCAATTACAACCCCCGCAGGAGTTGTTTTCCACAGTGGTGACTTTAAAATTGACCTAACCCCAGTTGACGGGCAAATAATTGACTTAACCAGGATAGGCGAATTGGGCAAGAAAGGTATCGACCTAATGCTATGTGAATCTACTAATGTCGAGAGAAAAGGCTTCAGTATGTCCGAGACAAGCGTAGGGGAGAGGATGGGTGAATTATTCGATCGGTTCAAGAACACTCGTTTGTTTGTTGCCACATTTGCATCCAATGTGCACAGGATTCAACAGCTCCTTGATCTTGCAGCCAGATTCAACAGGAAAGTGGCATTTAGCGGCCGCAGCATGTTGAATGTATCTGATGCTGCTATGAAAATAGGCGAGATGAAAATTGACAAGGACCGCTTGATTGACATTGCTCATGTGACCAATTTCAAACCAGAGGAAGTTCTTGTCGTCTTGACAGGGTCTCAGGGAGAGCCCGGCAGTGCCCTTGCCCGAATGTCCACAGGAGAATTCAATAAAATTCACCTAGGCCCAGGGGACACTGTAATCCTGTCTAGTGCCCCAATTCCAGGGAACGAAAAGAGCGTCAACACAGTTGTCAATAACTTGGTTAAACGCGGTACACATGTTGTATACGAAAGCCTCGCCGAGGTTCATGTGTCTGGTCACGCGTGCGAGGAGGAAATTAAAATCATCCACGCTCTTGCAAAGCCACGATTCTTTATTCCTATTCACGGTGAGCACAAGCACCTTAAAAAGCATAAATATCTTGCAATGCGTATGGGTGTCCCACAGCGTAACATAGCTATCCCAGAAATAGGAGATGTGTGGGAGCTGACCTCTAATAACCTTAAAAAGGTAGGCAGTGTTCCTGCAGGCATTCGCCTAATTGACGGAAAGGGCAGCGGGACAACCGACAGTAATGTATTGCGTGACCGTACAACTATGAGTTCCGAGGGAATTTGTGTAATCGGCATTGGCTACAATAAACAAACTGGCGAAATTACATCAGGGCCAGACATTACTACAAGAGGTTTATTGTACCTAGAGGAAATGGAGTCCATGATCCCTGAATTAAAAGAAGAAATTCGTGGTGCACTGAAAAAGCATAACCTTAACGGTGACGACCCACACGACATTCGCACAACCGTCAGGAAAGATGTTCAACAATTCTTTTTCCAACGAAAAAAACGAAGACCAATGGTTGTTACGAAGCTGCAACCGAATTAAATTACATATTGAATATTGCAAAAACCTGATACACATCTGAAACTCTTATGGTACACTCTATCCATGACAGGAGGAACTGTAAATGAGCGAAATCAAAAACCCTCAAGAAACCCTTGGGCCCCCCCCCTTTTTTTTAAAAAACCCTCAAGCCCGTGCGTATATAATTTTTGGATCCTTGTTCTCTATCTTGTTGGTGGCGGATTTGTTAACCAAGCACTTTGCTGCACTCAATCTTAATTTGGGGCAAGTGGTACGGTTTATCCCACGCGTAATCTCTATAACTTATTGGCGTAATGATGGCATGGCGTTCGGATGGTTCTCAGGTGGGACTACATGGTTAATAGTGATATCATCTATAATGATTATTGCCGCTGCGGTTTTCTATGTAATGTATACTCGAAAAGAACAAAGGCCGCTTCTTGTACATATTGCTTTCGGTTTTTTCTTCGCTGGGGCAATCGGAAATCTTGTTGATAGAGTGTTCTTGGGATATGTTCGTGACTTTATAATGTTTGACTTTTGGCCGAATCACCCAATATTTAATTTGGCAGATGCATGGATAAACCTTGCAGTCGTGATGATAGTAGTGTACTTTATAATTGATGAAGTTAAAAATCACCGCCGAAAACGCAGGGCAAAGGCTGGACAGTTACCTCAAGAAGGTGATGGGGGAGGACTGGACACGCAGTCAGATAACGAACGCGATTAACGCAGGTCGTATCCTGCATAACAATCAAGTTGTCAAATCGGGTAAGATTCTCCGAGCCGGAGATATTGTCGAAGGCGAAATGACAGGGCAAGATATGCCAGCCGAACCCGAGGATATCCCCCTAAATATCATTTTTGAAGACGATCACCTTATAATAATTAACAAACCCAGAGGAATGGTCGTTCATCCAGGGGCAGGAATCAGATCAGGTACATTACTTAATGCCTTACTGTTCAAGGGTTCGGACATTGAAAGAGCAGGCATAGTACACCGTTTGGACAAAAATACTGCAGGGTTAATGGTAGTAGCAAAAACAGCCAAAACCCAAGCTGCCTTGTCAAAGATGTTCGAATTCCATGATGTCAAGCGAACTTATATTGGGTTGGTCGAGGGCAGGGTAGAACAAAGCGGAGCAATCCGTAAGAATATCAACCGGCACCCAGGGATGCGTACAATCTATACCACCTGTCCTGACCATCAAGGTCGTACGGCGATAACACACTATAAGCCTCTTCAAGTTTTCAAAAAACACTCTCTCGTTGAATTCCAATTAGAAACAGGCAGAACACATCAAATTCGTGTCCATATGAAATCAATTAATCGCCCACTCGCAGGCGACCCTGAATATAATCCAAAATCATCAATCAAAACAACGGGACAGATGCTGGAAGCTATTCGATTGGAATTTGCACACCCTATTACCGGTAAATCTCTTAAATTCGAAATCGACCCAACGGAAGAGTTGCAAAATCATTTGACACGAATACAAAGACAAGTTATGATATAGAATATCTAAAAGGAGGTATAAATATGGCAAGAACAGGTCGTCGTCAGGGTGTAGTAGAGCATCTAATGTACTTTTTGTCATTTGCTGCGGTAATTTTGATTGGTATAGTGTTATTGATTGCCGCAGTTATAGACGGTGATGGAGCAGTCGTCACGGCATTAACTACCATCGCACATATTTTGGCTTACATTGCGGTAGCATTCTTTAGCTTTTTCTTTGTCTTCCGCCGTCCGCGCCACAGGATTTGGTACATTATCGCATGGGCTGTTGCGGTAACATTAATTGTGTTGCACTATATCCTAGGAATGATCTAAACTAGAGTGTGAGGCGATACATACCAAAGGATAATTATGTAAGGGTCATGCTGCTGTGCGGCATGGCTTTTCTTATTCTGGTTTGCGTTAACTTTATTGTTCAAAATCCAGTTGTAGTGATTGTTGCATTCGGCTTCTTTGGAATAGGTCTGGCAGCATCAATGTTGTACTCCAGTCGCAATCGCAGCCAATTTCTTAGAAACACTAAAGCGATCATAGACGGCAGGGGAGAGAATGCCGAGTGGAGCGAAGCGGAAGCAAAGGAACTAAAAAGAAAACAAGCTCAATATCGCCTAGGGATGATGATGAGGCTTGGATTAATAATAATTGTGCTTGTGCTTTTGTGGCAGTTAGTGTAGACTGTCCCCATGGCTTATAAAATATTAAGTAAAAAGCAGGGTCAGGCAGAGTTTGAAATGAACTTCCCAATCATCGAATGGGAAAAAGCATTGGAAAAAGCATACCAAAAAGATGGAAAGCAATTTGCTGTCGCAGGTTTCAGGAAGGGAAAGGTCCCACGAAAGACAATCGAGAAGAACTATGGTGCGGATATCTTCTGGGAGACCGCAATCGGTGAATTATTTAGTCCAATGTACAGTAAAATGTTGGACGATAACACAGATATCAATCCAATTGAATATCCGACTATTGACCCACGCGTTGATGAGAATGGACTATTTATCAAAGGAACTGTTGCAACTCAACCTGAATTTACCCTTGGCAAATATAAGGGGTTAGAGGTCAAGAAAACCAAGGTTACTGTAGAAGACAAGCATGTAGAAGATTATCTGGAGAGGATGCGTACTGTTCGAGCACGACTCGTGAATGCACCCAACGGACACAAAATTGTCATGGGTGACATAGCGGTTATTAACTTTATTGGTACAGTTGATGGTGTTGCATTCCAAGGTGGCACAGCGGATGATTATGAATTGGAAATCGGTTCGAATTCTTTCATTGATACCTATGAACAGCAGCTTGTTGGTAAGAAAGCAGAGGAATCCTTGGATGTCAAAGTTAAATTTCCTGAAAATTACCATGCAAAAGAATTGGCTGGTAAACCTGCCGTATTTGCTACTACAATCACTGCGATTAAAGTAAAAGAGTTGCCTGAATTAAATGACGAACTTGCATCAGAAATTTCTGAATTTAAAACTTTGGTAGAGTGGCGTACAGACATAAAATCCAAGATCCAGCAGGAAAGTGAAAAGCAAGCAGTCAAGCAAGACGAAGAGGCTTTGATAGCCAAAGTTGTCTCCGAGACAAAAATTGAAGTGCCACAAAAAATGATCGATGGCCAGGTTCAAAATCAACTGGCAGATCTTGAATACCGGTTGGCCCAACAGGGGGCTAACTTGGAAGTTTATGCACAGTATCTTGGAAAGACTATGGATGAGTTTAACAAAGAACAAGCCGAAATAGCCGCCCATATTATAAAGACACGCCTGATATTTGATGCTGTTGCAAAGATTGAAAATATAACAATCACAAAAGATGAAATTGAGGCTGAGGCTAAAAGAGTTAACGCAAATCTAAAGAATCGTGACCATATGTCCTATATCCAACAGGATTTGCAATTCACAAAGACGCTTGAATACCTGAAGTCAAACAATAAACTTGCGTGAAGTTTGTGACTCTTGCGTGAAGCTTGTACTTACGCTAAACTTGTCTTTAGCGAAGTTTTCATCATTATTTTCATCTAAATAGATTCAATAGCCAATTTAAGTTTTTTAAGCGTAATCTTAGATCTTTCCAATTAGGTAGAACCTGGTCTACTAGCTTCCAGAAGGCTTTTGAATGATTAAATTCTAAAAGATGACAGAACTCGTGGACAACAATATAATCAAGTAATGATGGTGGCAGCATCACGGCACGCCAATTTAGTGTCAGTGCTCCGCTGCGACTGCAGCTACCCCATCTTGTCTTATTATTATTTGTAATGAAAGAGGCATATTCTAGGTTCAATTTTGCCCTGAAGTACATGACCCGTTCATTTATGACAAATTTCGCCTCGTCGCGTAACCACTTTTCAATCTTCTTGAGGACTTTTTCCTCCCCCTGCCCTGCCAGTTTAGCCGGAACTAGCAAGTAGCTGCTAGACCTCTCTACCCTCTTGGCCTTGTTACATATTAAAGGGAGCAATTCCTCGCCGAGATATAAAAAGCTATGATATGTAAGGACAGATTTATTCAAAAACTGAATCTGGAGTACGCGTTTTTTTTGTGCCTCTATCCAGCGTTCTTTAGTTTTGACGAACTCATATATTTTACGATCAGCTAAATGTAGAGGTGCCTTGACAATTAACTCGCCATTTTGATTGACGAACATCGACAGTGTCTTACGACGCGAGCGAATGATATTCGAGGGGTTTAACATAATTTAATGTATCACAAACCAAAACAGCTTGCAAAAGAAGAATTTTGTATGATAAAGTAATACAGATGATACACGCGGATTTGATTCGTGGAAAAATTGATGCCTTAATTATGAGGCGTATTGCTGATGGCGAAGCTTATGGAAGTGAGATTCAACGCTTTATCGAAGAAACAAGTGGAGGAACATATGGCTTAAAAAAGCCAACCCTCTACTCTGCCCTAAGACGCCTGGAGGATAAAAAGTTTATTGCAGGTCGTGATAAACATGTTGATGGTATTAGGCGTAGATATTTTCTGCTTACAGAGAAAGGAGAGGAATATTTTAAAACAAGGAAGGATGATTGGCGTTCCTCGAATGTTGTTATTGGAAACCTGCTTGGCGAGCACGATGTGGAAGCCGCAATAGTTATTAAAAAATTTTTCACAGAGAAAAGCGAAGAGAGCGAGGCAAGAATCGTCCCAATAACCAACTCACAAGGAGTAGTATTTGACCTTCCTCTTGGTCAAAATATAATGGAACCACTTCCATCCCCTACCCCTATTACTCTTCCCCCAACGACCCAAGCCCCCCTGAAAACATATGTTCTTGCAGAGCAGCAACCAGAACAATTTAAAAAATACCTAGGCCCTGAGGAACGCCCCTCATGGGAGCGAGTTCAAAAAGAAAAAGATAACACAGCTCTTGAACGACTGGATGCAATAACAGGTTCAAAACCTTTACCACTGTCACAGGAAAATTCTGGCATCTTTATTCTACCTTTTGGTAATAGTTGGCGAATATACTCGAACAAGAAATTTATCTTAATGAACCGTTTGCGTATGGTTGTATCATTTTGTGCTGCTCTCCTGGTTGCATTTTCACTTGCAGCTACAGGAGCTCTCGTAACAGATCAAGTTGGTGGCGATACTGTATTTGTTTTGGGGTTTATCGCCCTTGCTATTTACTTGGGAATTAATGTCGCAATTTTTGCTGTTTATCCCTTTTTAAAAAAACGATCTGTCAGTTATAGAAGTGAATTCTTAATTCGATTTGCGATTTCTGCTTCTCTTGTTATTACTATTCTTGGTGCAAATTTGGTTGCAGGGTTAAGAGACAATAACCTAGAGCAATATTTTGCATTTTTTCTAGTACCAGCTTTACTGAGCATTATTATTTTTCTGGAAGGAGTTGGAATATATCTACTTAAAAGAATTTCTTTTTTTCAGGTGTAGCATATGGAAAAGTTAGTAGTACGACGATTAACAAAACAAGACGGTAAGATTTTGATTGCCTCAGATGTAGGTTTTACATTACATCAAGGTGAAATATTTGCACTTATAGGCGGTATTAGTGCAGGTAAGAGTGTTATCATAAAAATGATTTTGAATCTTGTGCATAAAACACAAGGTGTAGTAGATTTAGATAATTCCGCTTTAGGTGTCTCAATCCCAGGATCGTATTTTAACCAGTCATCAACACTAATACAAATATTAAAGTCTACCGCCAGGCTAAATAGAGTTACAATCAGAAAAGAACGATTGTCAAATATAATGAATATGTTAGGTCTGAAAAAGATATCTAACAGGAAGATTAAAGAATTATCCCCTTCACAACTGGCAAGATTGAAATTAGCAGCAGCCTTGATTTGCCCACCTAAAATTTTGGTCTTGGATGATGCATTCAAGGACTTGAACGAAGAAGGCTCGTTTGGCGTTAGGGTAATCTTGAAGGCATGTGCAAAAGAACTGGGCGTTGCTGTGCTTGTTACCTCCCCTTCCCTGCGTGGGATAGAGGAGATTTGTGATACATTTGGTTCGCTTGAAGGTGGACGCCTGGTTGATACTCAACGAGTTTCTTCATCGAAATAAGTTGCCATAATGTCAGCGATATGGAATAGAAGAGCCAAGGGGTGTTGGGCAAATGCTTTGTTAAGTGTATTGCCTTCACGAGCCCGCGGGTCAAATGCACCCATATGCCAGTTTATTGCCATTGCTTCCTCTCTTGTTAGGCGTAAAAATCCAGATATCATATAAACGGATTTTTCCCCATGTCCGTAAGGCAACTGGTCTTCAACCGCATAGTACGGCTTTTGAACCCACTGGCCATCTACTTTGACATTTCGCATTTCGATTTTATAATAATGGACTTTGCAGATATCATGCAGAAGAGCGATGATGGCAAGGCTCTCCCCTTCCTTTTTAACATAGTCTGGCCCGAATTCAGTTTCTGCCAGCTTGGTAAAGCGTTTATATACTTTAACCGAGTGCTCGACCAAGCCACTTGGGTAATTACAATGAAACCGGCTAGATGCAGGAGCTTGGAAAAAGTCGGTAGATTTAAGGTACTCCAAGAGTTTATCAGCCCCTTCGCGTTTAATTTTTTTCTTGTAAATTTCCTCGAACTCTTTTACAAAATTCTCCATTGTAATCTCCTTCTAGTTTTCTGGCTTGGTTCGCATTGCCTCCATAACCCCCTTGTTTTTTCGGTGTCTTGCAAAATGAATACTTGGAATCAGGTAGGTAGCCAAGATAAGCACAAAGGCCGACCCTAGTATCACTGGGAAGAACCAA
>WRBH01000020.1 GCA_009784665.1 Bacillota bacterium
ATCGAGGAAATCGCACACGAGACAGGCAGATATGAACTATTCATCGGCTTCCCCTTTGTCGAGGGCAGTATCGGACGCGAGATGATTGTTCGAGCACCATTACTCCTCTTCCCTGCGACGATATATGTTTATTCTTATTACCATTGATATTAACAATGCGACCCAATTCACCATTTGGAACCTGGACAATATCACCAACTTTCAACTTGGAATTCCTTAAACTGTCACGATGCAATTTATCGAGTGGGAATGACTCCTCCATTTTTTTCACCCAGATTCCAAGCATTTTCCGCTCTCACCGTCCCAGATCCAAATACTCTCTTTTCTGACATCATCCCACCTCCTTGTGTTATTGTACAACATTAACTTGCATTTGCCAATTCCTTTTCTATACGGATTAGTCGGTTGTATTTGGCGGTGCGGTCGGTGCGGGATAGCGAGCCCGTCTTGATTTGCCCAGCGTTGGTCGCAACGGCGAGGTCGGCGATTGTGGTGTCTTCGGATTCGCCAGATCTGTGAGAGATAACGGCGGTGTATCCCGCGTCGTGTGCCATCTTGATACACGCAAGGGTTTCGGTTAGAGAGCCAATTTGGTTAAGTTTGATAAGGATAGAGTTACATGCACCAAGTTCGATTCCCTTTGACAGTCGCTTGACATTAGTACAGAAGAAATCATCCCCAACGATTTGTACAGATTTTCCAAGACGCTTGGTCATCGCGACATAGCCGTCCCAGTCGTTTTGATCAAGGCCATCTTCAATGGATGAAATTGGAAATTCCTTGCAAAGTTTTTCATAGTAATCAATCATTTGGGTGGTTGTCAATTCCTGTCCTTCGAAGTGATATTTGCCGTCGCGATAGAACTCGGACGCCGCGACATCAAGGGTTAGCTTAAAGTCTTTGCCCGGGACATAGCCCGCTTTTGTAATTGCCTCGACACACAGTTCCAGACCTTCTTTGTTTGAACCCAGGTTCGGGGCAAATCCGCCCTCGTCACCTACTGCGGTGTTTAGCTTTCTGGACTTCAAGATTTTTTCAAGTGAGCGGAATACTTCGGCCCCCATACGGATTTGTTCGGCTACTGTTTTACCGCTGACTGGTTGAACCATGAATTCTTGGATGTCTAGGTTATTATCCGCGTGCTCGCCCCCATTTATAATGTTCATCATAGGCAGGGGTTGAATAAGTGGCTTAACGGTCCCAAACATTTCAGCCATATATTCGTATGGTGGGATACCTTTTGCCTGGGCCCCCGCATACATTGCCGCCAAGGATACACCCAAGATTGCGTTTGCACCCAGCTTGGATTTGTTCTCGGTACCGTCAAGCTTCAACATAATTTTGTCGATTTCGGCGTAGTCGGTGACATCTACCCTGCCCACCAATACTGGTGCGATTTTTGTTATAACATTCTCGATAGCCTTCAGAACACCTTTACCATTGTATCTTTTCTTGTCGCCGTCACGCAGTTCCAGAGCCTCGAACTCGCCAGTACTTGCTCCACTAGGTACAATTGCATATCCATGGTGTGTGCCTGCCCAGACATCGACCATAATGGTTGGGTTGCCGCGACTGTCCAACACTTCCGTTGCATCAATTTTAGTAATCTTCATTTACTACCTCCAGCTTCTATTTTAGACATAATCTAGGATGTTGTCAAAGACATGTTCTTGAGGGTTTTCAGGATTTTAAGGGGGGGGTACCCCCTTGAGGGTTTTCTTGAGGGTTTTTTGGTCGAAAACCCTCGGCAGAGGAGATATATTACAACCGGCGGCAGATTGCCGCCCCTGCATAATCGTAAATAATATATCATAGGAATTTAAAATCCGTACAGGAGTGAGACAAGATTCAATTATAAATTTAAGACAAATACTGGAGATTATAAATAGAAGATGTTTATCTACCATCAGTCTATATCCATATTAGTACAGGGGGCACCTTTGTAAACCCTCGTAGTTTCCAGTATTTCAGCAAGCGTCGAGGTTCCACCCCATCCTCCTAAGAAGGATTCCCCAATATCAAAAGCCTTTTCCCCCGAGGTACAAAACAACTGCCCCATCAACCCTGCACTCCCCAGCTTTAGGTGTTGGCAGAATGGATCGCAGTTTTCGCCGACTGTCTTGGTTGTTAATTTATTTTCCATTCTCTCATTTTACACAATACGCACAAGCTGTCAAACAGATATGCCCCTGCATATCCTGACGCAGGGGGTGTGGGTTAAACACTTTACACAAAAGATAGGTCGACCAGCCCGCGACCCCCGACCTTGCAAGGTACATAAGAACCTCGCTAACGCGAGAACCTTCGGCATTTCATGCCTTAACTAAAAACTATAAGGAGGAACACCATGTTTCACGAACTTTTCAGAGGCAAATTTTGCGGATGCCATAAAGACCGCCCGCAAACAGGCAGCTGTGACATCCTGTGGATAATCATCCTTCTGTTGATTTTGTTCAACGGTGGATTATTCGGGATTGACATTTGCACTATGATCATCTTGGCAATCGTTTTCGGCGGCCTGTGGATGGTCTGCGGCAAGAAGAAGCCAGGCTGTCACGAGCGTCCTTGCCACTAATCAGGGGTAACCCCTGGACCCAATAAGGGCATTAAAGAACTTCATGAGGGTTTCCCTTGTGGAGTTCTTTTTTTATTATATCTCGATAAATTCTGGCAAATCTTCGGGGACATAGAACCAGTTTTCTGGGGTGACGCCTTCGGGGGTTATTTGTTCGGGTTTTAGCTGCAGATAACGCCCAGTCGCAGTGGCAAGGATTTTTCCATCTTTGTCACGGACTTCGCCTTCGCCCTCGAAAACACGGGAGGTTAGTTTTGTTACACGGGTAAGTGCATATAGCTCCTCGCCCAATGGTACAGGCAATTTAAATCGGATAGACAGCTCTATTGTCACACCCCAAGCATGGGGTAAGGGGATTGCGACCGCACGGCCTACTGCCTCGTCCAGCAAGGTTGATGTAATCCCGCCGTGAGTTCGACCAGGGTAACTTTGATGATAATGCTGGGTTTGGAAAATGGTCAGCAAGACGGGCTCCCCTTCCTGGTCCAGACACTCGTAAAATCGAGCATATAACCCAATCGGATTTTCGGTACCACAGACAATACAGTCCCGAGTGTTGTTTTGTTTCTTTATGACTTTCAAACGCATATATAGCAGTATGACTATAATTGGAAAAGGTGTCAAGGTGGGAAATTTTGTTGAGGTGAAAAACAGCCATCTGGGCGAGGGATCAAAGGTTGCCCATCATGCCTATATTGGCGACACCATAATGGGCAAAGGCGTAAACATCGGAGCAGGCGTAATTGTTTGTAATTTCGATGGCAAGAAAAAACACCGAACCACGATTGGGGACGGTGTATTTGTAGGCAGCAATGTGAACCTTATCGCACCCCTAACTCTTGAAGACCATTCGTTTGTAGCGGCGGGCAGTACTATCAATAAAGATATTCCGTCGGGCATGCTGGGAATTGCAAGGGCAAGGCAAGAGAACAAGACCTATTCGCGGCCTTCGTAGAGGCTGTCGTGCTTCATATTGTCCCAGTCGAATTTGACGGTGACGCCTTCGTCCGTTGTCATATCGATTTCTTCTTCCAAGAATTCGTCGGGCGTTTCATCAATTATTTCGTCTTCGACCAGTAGTTCCTCTATGATTTGCTCGTCAGGATCTTGCTCGTCAGAAGCAACCTCAACTTCCTCCTCTTCAACCCTCTCCGAGTCAGCAGTAACTTCCTCCTCAATTTTAGGCTCGTCAGAGTCAACAACAGGGGCTTCCTCCTCGGCTTCTTGCAAAATTTCTGGCTCGCCTTCCGCCTCTTCGGAAGTTGATGCGTCTTGGGCAGGCTCAGAAATTATGACCTTACTCTCGTCGTCGCTTTCTTGTTCTTCTATCACCTCGATTATTTCTTCGACCTCGGCTTCGGTTGATTCTTCTAGGATTTCTTCGATTACTTCTTCGGTCGGGTCCTCGATTTCAAAGTCTTCACCATCAGAGTCGATTATAATAATTTCATCCTTGAGTACTTCCTCCTCGACTTCCTCTGGCTCTGGGTCGGGGGTTAGGATATAGGTTGGTTTACGAGTTGGGGATGGTTTTGGAGATGGCGGAGGGGCTTCCTCTATCTCTACTTTAATTTCTTCTACTTTTACTTCCTCGACTTTTGGAGGTTCTGGCTTTTCTGGTTCAAGGATGGTTTTCCCATCGTCGCGTATGTGAGCGAAGGGACCGATTGTTGCACCCTTTTCAATACGGACATCGCCAGTGATCTTTGTAAATGGCAGGATGCGTGCGGTTGATTCAATTTGAACTGTAATATCTATGAAAGTTGAATCTATGTCTTCGATTTCAACACCGTTCTCCATGTGGGCTAGGTTAATCCTGCGTTGCATTTGTCGGCGAGCCTTGTCAAGTTGGGACGCATTAAATACGGATAAGAAATGTTCAGGATTTGCTGTCTCTAGTGTTGCGGGTGTAATCTCTCCACCACTCTTGACATGATCGGTATCAAACAACCATCCTCGCGGCAATCGGACAACCTTGTGCTCGCCTTTGGTTGCGAACTCTACTGCCCCACGGATACATTCCTCCATTATCAATGGCATGTCGGAATACAGGACGCATGTCCACTTGTGGTGCATCCCGTGACGCTTGACGATGGTCAGGATGTCGTCACCAGGTCCAACATGGATTCGTTTGGACGGCAACTCTAGAAGAGCCTGATTAACCCATTGATCAACCGTTTGCCCCATTATGTTTCGGCTTAGGTATTCTTGTCCCCGTGGCACGAGGACCAAGATAAATACTTCTTCCATTATCCCTCCTGTATAGAATTGCACTCTAGCCGTTCGCTATTACATGCAGTTTGAACTCGCCACGCATCCCGTGCGGAAAGTGCACCACTAATTTATATTCGCCAAGGGCCTTGATTGGTTCAGGCAGGGCTATATTTTTTTTCTCGATCTCGAATCCTGCGGCATTCAATGCCTTGGCAATCTCGTTACCCGTTACCGCCCCAAACAGTTTTCCATCACCCACTTTTGCGGTTACATATATAATGGTCTCGCCAAGTCTTTTTATAACTGCGGATATTGCCGCCTTTTGCTCATTTAGGTGAAAACTGTCGGATTCGTTCTTGGCCCGGACCTTTGACAGAATCTCTGGTGTGACTATTTGCCCGATCTTATTTTTGACAAGATAGTTCTTGCCATACCCATCGTTTACATTGATGATATCGCCCGCCTTTCCTTTGCCTGGCAAGTCCTTTAATAGATATATTTGCATACCAACCTCCTTATTATTAGAGGTTAACCTAAGTTGTACCATTTTGTCAAACGCTGGATAGGGGTTGTAGATTTTAAAGATTCCATGATGGAATCGGCTAGGTGCTTAGCGAGTGTTTGCTTGTATTCAATATTGGATAGTTTCGCGTGGTCGGACGGATTTGACAGAAACCCGCATTCAATAAGAACAGATGGATAAGCAGTTTCCAAGATAAAATAGTCCCCCTTCATTGCTATCCGGTCTTTGTCACATAGGTCGGTTTGATTGATATGTTTCTGTATGAACTCGGCGAATGGTTGACCGGATTCCCCATGGAAGAAAGTTTGGATACCATGGACAGATGGAATGCGAGGAAAACTGTTTACATGAATGGATATTGCTAGGTCAGGTTTCGCCCGTTCGATAATATCATGGCGGCGTTTCATGTCTGCACGCTTTTTGTTCGGCTCGTCACCATCGGCGAGGCTGTGTTCATCATCACGGGTCATGACAACAATGATTCCACGACTCTGCAATTCATCGCGAATATACCTAGAGATTTCAAGGTTTATATCCGCCTCGTGCAGGAAATCGCTGCTGACCCCGTTGTCTCTTCCACCGTGGCCTGCATCAATTACAACAACATATGGTGGGTCGATATTCAGGGCATAAACAAGACCCGCAACAAGACTTGCCTCGATAGCCAGGCACGCCGCACCGACGATAATTGTTAGGATAATTTGGAATTTTCGCATTCTTTAGTATTTTTCCGTTTCTGGAAACTATCCATAACCAGGAACGGCAACCCGTTTACTATAGGCATGACATAGCTGACAATCTTCCATAGTACAACCGCAACGACAACCTCTGGGGAACCGAATATAGTGGCAAAAATCGAGAGGAAGAATATCTCCATCCCCCCTGTGCCCCCTGGCAGAGGCATAACGGCGGCAGTATTCTCTACAAGAGTTATTCCCAGGATAAGCAATGCCAAGGTAGAGGCGTCAGGGAAACCCCACAAGGCGGCATAAATAAACACAATCTTGAACAGATGTAAAAAGTACCACAGGGCTGACAAAGCAATTGTCCCCCACATTACAAGAGGCTGACGGAGGAGTTTTCGCATTGCTACTCGATATGTCCAGAGTGTCTCGCTCATTGCATCATCTGCTCGTTGTCTGTCCTTAATTATTCGAATTTTGAACAAAATCCACACCGAAACTTTAGAAATCTTTTCGGGGACAATCTTTGAAAACGCCATAAATACAAAGATGCCAGAGAGCACAATGGCAAATACAATCCCTACTACTATGGTACTGCCGACGACCAATCCTCCATCCAATTCCCTGACACGATACATCAAGAAAATCCAGATGACTCCGACAAGCAACTGAAACCCAATTCGTCCGACTATATAGTTTGATACTACAACAGAGGTAGTCTTGCCCATGTCGTATCCATGCTTGTGAAAGTAATAAACCTGTGATGGTCGCCCCCCTGACATAAAAGGAGTCATCATTGTCCAGAATCTTTCCAAGAAATGCGTCTTGGCGGCAATCTTTAAATCTGTCTTACCTGTTGTTGTTTTCAAGATTATTTGCATTTGCAAAATAGTGAGGGCACTAACCAGATATACAAGAACAAGCACTCCTACCATGTATCCCCAATTCAATCTGACCTGAAAAACCGTTCCCATATCAAACTCGTCCCCACGCATAACCAACCAAATAACCAATACCGCCAAGGCAATGTTTATAAATGGAAAAATGACGGTTAACGCCCTTCTCCACCAACGCCTTGGCGGATAGTAGATTTCAAACTCGCCGCTCATTTTATTTTCTCCCACGGGAATCCCTCCCGCCCGAAGTGACCGTACACTGCCGTATCCTTATATATAGGATTTAACAAATCAAGTTCTCTAATCATATTTGCAGGAGTAAAGTTAAAGTTCTCGGCAACCCAGACCACAATTTCTTCGATTGCCTTTTTCCCTGTACCAAAAGTTTCAATATTAACCTTCAGTGGCTCCGCCATTCCTATTGCATAACTTGCACTTACTTCCACCCTGTCGGCAAGTCCTTTTGCCACAATATTCTTTGCGACATAGCGACAATAATAGGCACCCGAGCGATCTATTTTCGTTGCGTTCTTAGAGCTAAATGCACCACCACCATGACGACCAACGCCACCGTAAGTATCAACGATTATCTTCCGACCTACACAACCAGAATCGGAAAAACTGCCCCAGATTGTGAATGCCCCAGATGGATTTATTATATAATTAGTGTCCTTTGTAACCAAGTCTGAGTAGTTCATAAGCACCTTGTCTATTACTCCGTTTTTAATAGCACGCTCGAGATGGTCTTTCTTGAAGTCCAGCGAGTGACTGGCAGATACCAGTATTGTGTGTACCGCAATTGGTTCGTTGTTCTCGTACTCGATACTAACCTGGCATTTGGCATCAGGATAAAATATAGATGGAGCTTCTGAGTAATGTTCTTTTCTAAACTCTTCGTATTTTTGCATTATTTTGTGGGCGATAAGGATTGGCAGAGGCATCATTTCGGCTGTTTCGTTGGTTGCGTATCCATAGACGATGCCTTGATCATTGGCTTTTAACACTTTGCCAACGACCGCTTTGTTAATTTCGGGACTTTGCTGAGATATCTCTTTGATGATTCGGAACTTGTCACTATAGCCGATTCGGACAAGAGCATTTCTGGCAATTTGTTCGTAGTCAATTTTTGCAGTTGTGGTAGCCTCGCCATAAATCATCAACAGATCGTCCTTGATTGCACACTCTACCGCCATTTGGGCATGAGGGTCTTGTTCCAACGCCGCATCCAAAAAACAATCCGCGATATAGTCACAGGTTTTATCGGGATGCCCAATGTTAACGCTTTCACTTGTTATTATTGTCCTCATTATGTTCCCCCCCCTCCTGCTGCTACTTCGATAGAATACAGTGTCAATGTCGCCTCGAACAGGCCGCTTTCAATTCGAGTACGGAGTTGCTCTGCCTCGTTGTGTGTCATATTTGCGGCAATAGTTACCATGTGCCCTAATACTGGCTCGACCTGAAGAACGATTGTCCTGGATAACACTTCCCCGTTTAGCATAACATAAAATTGACCGGTGCCCTCCTCCATCATTTCATTAATAGCCTGGGTAAACAATTGTGCACCAAGAGTAGTTAGATGAATTCGCACGCCCCAATCAAATGATACCGTCTGGTAAGATATAACACCTGTTATATCTTGTCGCCTTATAAAGTCATCCCCATACTCTGTCTTACGAATTGTCACCGTCGCGGGCTCGCCAATTAATCGCATCAAATCGTCAACATCACCTGTTCCCGCAACCTGCAATCTGATTTGACGATGGGTGTCTGTCAGTTGCTGAGAAATATTAAACTGGATAAAGCCATTCCTACCTAATATTTCCCTTATATTATCGATTGTAGATTCTATTTGTCCGTCAGTGGGATTACCCTCGACATTGAAAATAATGATGACTCCATGTGTCGGCGACAAGTGATAACACCCTGTCATCAGAAAAGGCACCGAAACTAATGTCAGTGCCATACAGGTTGCGAGTGCGAATTTCTTCATGAAGTTATCATACCACAGTTTCAATCCCTCCACAAGGACCTGAATCGTGATGGCCAAGTCGTAATACCACGACCGTTTGCATTGATTTCTTGACGAAAGCTGATCAGCATGTTTCTTTCAGCCTCTTGGTATTCACCACGAGTCAACTGTCCTATGATTGAATCAAAGAAAGTTCGATTGCCGTAGCTGGTCTCTGTCTGGAACAGGAAGTTATGGTACTGTTGGGGAAGGTTGCCCGAATTACCACCAACCATAACAAATTCATTAACATTTCGTGTGTACATAATAATATGAGCACCGAATTGTGACCAGACAAGACCACTCATAGACCCACGAACACCAGTTGCGTGCAGAGCCCTTGCCGAGTCAGTAAACTCTGGAACCATTTGGCTGGTTACAATTGTCTCGCCTAAATCAACACCTATCACATATTCGAACCTTGGGTTCTCCATCCCAGGGTCACCATTAAAGCGATATATTTGCTCCCTGAACGCTAGTGGCCTGTTTGAAGGCATTCCATTTACCGCGGCACTTACTTCGCTTAGAACTTGCGTAGGAGTCAGAGGTGTCCCGACTTCATGACCCTGGGCGTCCCTCGGACGAATTGTCAAACGGTCACGCAGAAGTAACATTTGTGCGTCAAAGAAGTCTTGATCAATTTGCTGGTTACGCAATTGGTTTGCCAATTGTGTGGCACGGGCCTGGTCTTCGTCAGGGAAAGATATTAAGATGTGGCTTACGGTAAAATAATCGTTTGCCATTGATTGCGGTAACCAGTGAATGTTTTCCAGTGCATTTGGCTGGATTATTTGCTCGCGGATGGTGTCAACGGTTGTGCTCCCCATTTGGAACTCTAACATCGCAGAGCGAACATTACGCATGTACATGTCGCGGGCCCTTGTTACTATGTTATCAACATAAGGTTGACTGGATATTTGAGCATGGTGTTGCCAGTACTCTAATTTCGACATTATAAAATATTCTGGTTCATTGTCATTAAGAGGATCGTAATTTGGATTAGGAACGGTCACCATACCGTCATTGAAACGATTGTCAAATCTAAGGAAGTTTTGTTGAGCATTAGGAGCCATCATACCTTGACTGAACATGTCTTGGAATCGTTGTCCGTGTATACGGCGTTTTTCGTCACGCATCATTCTTTCGATTTCTCGGGTCATAACATCTTGCCAAGTATCGTCGGTGTAATTTAATCCTGCCTCACGATTTCGCAAAATTCGAACTAGCCTTTCCCGTGTTTCATTAGCTATAGAAATTTCGGTTTGCGTTTCGCTCCTTGGTGCAAATGCAGATGCCAGGAACTGGGCGATTGTTCTGTCTGTCGTATCTTCAGGCACTTCGGCAAAACGGTCAAGATTCAGGTGGAAATTACGGGTTACGGTAGTTGTCCCCTCGCCTACAAAAATGTAGTGTTCGTGTGGGATGAAGACTGGTCTGCCTCCTGGCTGATCTGCTGGGGGTTCGGGGTCTGGCATGTTATTTTCTTCCCGCACTGTACGATTCATATTGTCGATAGATTGTTGAAGCGAGTTCAGAACATTCCGCAGGGCAAGTTGGTGCTCGCGTTCGGTTAATGAGTTAGAGATCCTCTCCTCCCAAGTAGCTCCCTCGTCTCCGTGGAAATATCTTGTAATAGATAGGTAGGTGGCAATCTCTCGATCGATCAGAGCTTCCAAGGTTCGATTAACAGCAGTCTCGGCATCCATTCCTTGTTGCAAGAAGTGATTACCCCATCCACCGCCAAATGCATCAGATAGTTGCCTGTAGCTGATTGTTATGTACTCGCCCTCTGTAGTGGTGGCAATGCGAGCAACAATTAAATTGTTGTTTCGTTCGACATCCAATGCAAACAAGGCACACCCCGCCAAGAATGCTATCGAGAACAAACTCACAAGTGCCAGAACCATAATCTGTTTCATTTTTTTCATTACCAATAATTATAGCCAAATACCCCTTGAAAGTCAAGGGAAATTTGTGCTCATCGCCACAAGCGATATAATCCAAAGTTCAAAACTTTGCAAGACTATTTTTCCATTAACTCTACCTCATCAAGCTTCTTGTGAACTGCAACACCTGCCGCAATGCCCGCAGCTGAACCCGTCACCCCCACAGCTGCCCCACCAATCACAAATCCCATACCTCTGGTGTCGGCATCTCTGTCTGCTCTCCATTGCTCACTTCCCCAAGATTGCCCCCCTACTATAGAACTGAACGATTCCGACGCCTGCTCCCACATTTTTGTGGTTCCATATAATGAAGCACCCATAATTAAGAGAGTTGTCAAAATTGCCGCTGCCTTCTTGACTATAGGCCTCAACGGACGCCCTTCTGGATATAGAGACTTACTTGCATACTCTCTGACATCTGGTAAAAATTCAGGGGTTCCGTCTGGGTGGATCATTATATCTTGACCGTTTACTCTTTTAACAGTTGGAATGTCTTGTCCTAGTTCTGCCCCCTCATTAAGCACGCTATCACCGCGAAATTTCTTCTGGGCCGCCAAGGGCACTATAATTTTTTCGTTTTCCATAATTAAAAAGGTAGCATTTCTGCTACCTTTTGTCAATTACCATTTGTAGTGAGCGAAGGCTTTGTTTGCCTCGGCCATTTTGTGAATTTCTTCTTTACGCTTGAACGCACCGCCAGTTTGGTTGATTGCGTCGATCATTTCGGCGGCTAGCCTTTCCTCCATTGTTTTTTCCGAACGCTTTCTTGCGTTAGTTACCAGCCAACGAATTGCAAGGGTCTGACGACGGGCTGGACGAACCTCCATCGGTACTTGGTAGTTCGAACCACCAACGCGACGAGCCTTGGTTTCCAGCAACGGCATCAGGTTTTCAAGAACTTGTTCATAAGCCACTAGACCCGATAGACCCGTTTTCTTTGCGACGCGTTCAAATGCACCATAAACGATTTCTTGGGCTATTCCTTTCTTACCATCCCACATGACTTGGTTGATTAACTTGGTTACTTTTTCAGACTTGTAGATTGGGTCTGGCAACACTGGTTTTGGTGGGATTCCACTTCTTCTTGGCATAATTTATCCTCCTTTTTTTTTCTTCACGGGTGCCGCCCGTTACTTGACATTTTTTAGCTCTTTGGTTTTTTCGCTCCGTACTTACTTCTTGCTTGCTTTCTGTTCGCCACACCCGCGGTATCAAGTGCCCCACGAACAATATGGTAACGAACACCAGGAAGGTCCTTCACACGACCACCACGGACAAGAACAACCGAGTGCTCTTGCAAGTTGTGACCAATACCAGGGATATATACAGTACCCTCTTGCTTGTTACTGAAACGCACACGGGCAACCTTACGCAGAGCCGAGTTTGGCTTCTTTGGCGTTGTGGTTTTAACCTGCAGACACACTGCCCTTTTTTGTGGGCAACCTTCCAAGATTGGTGCCTTGGACTTCTTGGTTGTCTTTTTCCGGTTCTTACGAACTAACTGATTAATTGTTGGCATCTATATCCTCCAGCCGTTATTATACTGGAATCAGTATATATCTGTCAAGCACCTTTTTCCATTCCTGTATCCAAATTAATTCCAATATTCTTGAGTGTACTAAGTATATCTTCCATTGAATATTTAGGGTTTGAATATTTAGCAATATCTTTATGCACTTTTCCAGTGCCAATCTTTTTGTCGGTTATTCCATACATCACTCTGGCTGCTATGTCTGCGGATTTGTTTTTTTCCATGATTTATTATGGCATCTTTTCCCAAATTGTCAATCATAAATTTCTATATATCTGTTATTGAGAAAAAATGATTAGACAAACTCCTCGTGGTACTATATTATAAATTATGCCTAAGTTTACATATCCAGTTGTTTTCATTCATAATGAGGAGGGCGAATGCTATAATGCATTTTTGCCTGACCTTGGCGTGTTCTCTATCGGGGACACCATGGAAGAGGCATACGCGGATGCCGAGAAGCTGATAACCAAGTATTTTCAAATTGCAACAGCAGAGGATTTTGACTTTGCCACACCTACAAGTCTTGAGGACATTACAAAAAAGTGGAAGGGATATAAAGTCAGTCTTCTAACCGCCAACCTTCCAGATGCTAAGTAAGACGCGTGAAACGAAACTCCGTCCTTAACATATCTCCATTAGATTCATATTCGATTAGCCAAGTCATTTGGGTTCCTGTAATCGTAAGAGTGTCTGCCATGACGCCTGGTGGATGTCCTGGAATCTGAGGAAGTTGATAGAAAGCTAATGAATTTGACTCTACCCTCCATCTATTTTGCAGAACACCCTCGGTAGGATGACTTAGAATAACTATACCATCTTGGCGAAATTCTATTATATTTCCAAAAATCCCTCTAGCCCCAGCAGCGGTGTATGTATGGACAAGTATACCATTCTCTCTTATGGTTCCGCCAGAGGGCTGCCACCTGCCTACTATTGGTGCATTGGCAGTGGGAGGATCATCTGGATCAATATTCGGAGGAGTAGAGCCTCTGTCAATAGTAGCAAGTACTATACCTGTAGTCAGACCAATTACCAGGAAACAGACTATCACCATTGCCCCAAGAAATCTGAAGTCCTCCTTCCTCCATTTGCTCATATTTTATGGTATCTGCAATTTAGACAAAAGGCAACCAAATATGCTATACTCCTGTGATGGACTATCTTGACGAAATTTTCGGATATTTCGAATCCTTGTTCGGTAAAGAGCCAAAAACCGAACTGACCTATTCTAGTGACCTAGAGCTTTTGGTCGCGGTGATGCTGTCCGCCCAATGTACTGACAAACGCGTCAACATCGTAACACCTATACTGTTTAAACACTTCCCTACACTTGAATCCCTTGCAAATGCAGATCTGCCAACCCTTACAAGACTCATCTCTTCTGTAAATTTCTTCAACAACAAAGCAAAGCACATCAAAGGAATGGCCGTAAAAGTTGTTAATGAGTTCGGCGGAATAATTCCAAGCGAGATCGAGGAGTTGATTAGGTTGCCTGGAGTTGGACGGAAAACAGCATCAGTTTTCGTTGCAGAATATCACCATAAACCAGCCATCGCCGTAGATACACATGTTGCACGGGTTGCACAGCGTCTGGGCTGGACAACAAGTAAAAACCCCGTCCAAATCGAACGGGATTTGCGTGACATTTGGCCAGAAGTTGATTGGGCCCGGTGGCATCTTTATATGGTTCTATTTGGCAGGTATCACTGTACGGCACGAACCAAATCTTGTATATGGTGTCCAAGCAGCAAGACTATCGTTCTTGACTAGATCTTAGCTCTTGAATCTTTTCTTCGACCCTACATCCTTTGCCGCAAAAGCCAATCAGATTCTTTGGGGTATAGTGGTCATAGCACAACTCTGGGTCGTCAGTCATTTCCGCGTTGATAGCCCCACCCCACTTTAACCCTTGTAACTCGGCAAGCTCTTTACGCATTGCCCTGCATCTTTTCATTTTCACCTCCTGTGAAACGCTTTTGGTGGCGACGCTTGTGGTTTATCTGGGCGATTCCCAATTCTAGGTTCGCTTCGGCAAGCTGGTGATTGTTTTGAACCAAAGCATCTTCGGCAAAGTCCAAAACCGATATGATTTGATTATTGCGCTTATACAAGTCTTCAATCGAGTTTTGAGTCCCCCATTCTTCAATCATTTTGTCTTTTAATTGTTGCAACAAGTCGTCGAAACTATTATTCTCTGCGACCTCGACATCTTCGGCAATTGCCTCATTGCCTTTCTGTAGGTTCATTAGATTTTGGACAAAATCATGCAGTATTCGCTGTTCTTTAAGAACTAACTCTGCCTGGGAAAAATCGTAGTCTATAAAATTCTCATCTGGTATGGACTTTAATCCAGCGCCGAATTTCCTAAGCCAAGCGGAGACACCCTCAATTTTCATACCATCCTCTTTGGGAAATTTGTATGACTCATCTGCTCCGATAGTCTTGAACCCTATTGTATCCGAAAGAGCAATATATTTACTTAAATTATACTTGCCTCCCCCGCCTAGAGGCACACATAGAAATTTGTCATCTATTATATTGATGTGCTGTGCCCAAACTTTTCCCTCTAGACTTGTTCTTATCATATCCATTTGTTACCTCCTTCTGTACTGTTCGATAGAGCTATCATTGACCTTGGTGGTGACAATTGGAAAACCCCAAAAGTTGCTGGTGATCCTGACAATAATCTGAGCGTCGTTGTACTTGTGCTGCAGGGTCAACGGAGCAGGGACAGCAGTTCGCCAGTGAATAATATGATCAACCATCTCGCCATTAATCTTTATGTAGTTATCGCGAAAACCCGAGAATATTTCCAATCGGTGCCCCTCTACATAATATTGTGCTCTAATCCTGCCGAAAAAAAAGAATGTGATAACCCAAATCGGAAAAAACACTATCATCAGGGCAAGAGCCACTATGTTTAATAACTCGGCATTATCAATGATTTCGTCCATAGAATATTCTATCTCAAAAGGGACAATTTGTCAATAGGGGCCCCTATTGACAATCCATGTGCAAGAACAATAATAAAAAAACCACCAAGAAGGTAAAACGGAAGATACCGTCCAGCCGACACGCCTTGCGACGCGGCGACCCCAAGCTTCGATTGACTTGGTCCCCCTTGATGGTAAGGATATTATGGGCATGTTTTTGATTTATATACATCTATCACAAAGTAAATATTTCTTGACAACAAAAAACCCGAAAGTGATCCCGGGTTTCTCGCCGTATGGTTTTGACGCCGTACGGTGGCCAGCAGTTGCCCACTGGTTATTATCATAATAATTCATTCGACAAAATGTGTCAACGGATTTACCATATCAAATTTCTATATCAGCTATCGAGCTATCCCTTCGAACTTGCATTTCGACAAGCCGCAGGATCGACAGCATTGTCTCCATGTGAGGCTCGATTAATTGATGGGCCCTATTTGCGTCCATACGCGCCACCTCGGCTGCTGCAGCACTTGCCTTCTCGTATGCCGCGAAGTTTTCCTCGCCCATATACTTCCGTACAGATTCAGATACATTCATCGAAGGCTGTAACGCCTCGATGGTTTGCACTAGATCCCGCACATCCTCGACAGACCCCTTCAAACCTTCCAAGGCCTGGATTAACCGTTGCTGCTCCTCAGTGATCGATCCACCAGACGATTCTTGTAGCTTGATAAAAACCTTCACAATCAGCATCCCTCTTGCGTAAACCTGATCGAATTCAGCTAATTCCGCATTGAATACGCACTCTTTTAATTTGTTTTCCATGGATAATTGTACCACTTGTTGTGCAATTTGTCAATACTGCTCGTTTTTCGTGCTTATGTTGAATTTGTCTGTGTTGCGGTCGTAGATAGCCAGAATGATGTTCTTGAGCTCCCGCCTTGTATGGATGCCCAGCTTTTCAAACAACCAGACCTTATCCCGCCCAAGAGTCCTCAATGACGAGTGTATAATCTGACCATCATCCACTAAATAGAACGGCAATGCGGCATGTTCGGATTTTGACATGACGCTGAGAGCTCCGCTGTTCTCGAACACTGCGTACTCGATTTTGCCTAAATCGAAATATCCTTTACTGCGTGCCTTTGACATCAGGTCGTTTATATCCATTTTGGATTTCTTTAGGGCCTTGTAGTTAACTTTGCCTTCATATATCACCATTAGTGGAACGCCCTTGATAAATTTCTTTAATCGCCTGCCCTTTCGCTCTAGATAAATGATAACCAAATTAACCACGAAAAAAAATGTCATAGCCGTTAGGTAATGATAGAATGGTGCATTCCCACTGTCGATCGCCCATTCCGCGGCGATGGAGCTGACGGCTATGCCCAACATATAGTCAATCACATCCAGTTGAGCAATTTGCTTTTTGCCCAACAATTTTGACATGACAAAAAGATAGGTTGCTGCCGATGCTGAAAATACCAAAATCTTGACTATACCAGGCATGGTGCTAGTATTTGCGATTATTCCTAGGCTATGAAATTAAGTGTATTATTTCCAGAGCGAGAGGATATAGTTACAATGCGAGCATTCCCTGCACCTTCTGTGTGCCTGGAACTTACCCTGCTTCCGGCTATCCTAGTGACCCCAGAACGATTGCTTGTCGAGATATAAAATTCGCTACGGGCCCCTGATACGGTGATCCTGTTATTCCCGCTTCTGTTTTCGATGTTAATTGAGTTTGCCGTTACTCTATCCATAGTGATATTACCGCTTCGTGCATTTATGTTAATAGCATTAACTTCTACAGTCTGTACATTAACATTACCTGACCGAGATTCCAAATTTAATATACCCCCAAAGGCGTAAGGTACAGTTATTGTCACAGTGGCATGCCGCGATCGTTGCCAGTTCATAATGCGAAAGCTCCATCTATGACCAAATTCGGCATCTAGAATCCCATTCTCTATGGTATATTCAACCATAGAATAATGAAGGTTATAGTAGTATTCAACACCGAATTCTGCCCCCTCGCGAACCACTATATTCAGAGAGCGAACTTTTATATTGATGGTATGCGGCACAGTATCTGAGTCTGTGACATTTATCGATCGTGCTTCGTAATGATGATCTCCGTGCAAGTCAGCCGATACACGCTCGAAATCAAATCCATAAATACCAAGGCCTATAAGGGCCAAAATCACCCCTAGACATGCCACAGCTACTAACACCCAAGTTAATATTCTCATACTGCCTCCTTTCTTCTAAACGCCATAAAAAATCTCACAACCATCCAACGGTAGAACTTAATGAGTACCCTGCTGAGCACTAGCCCAATAAATGCGATCGCAACAAGTGCAACAAGCAAAATACCAGAATGCAGAAGTATAAGCTCGGCAGCTTCACCAATTCTAATAGCTTCTACTATTCCCATTATCCCAAATACCACACCAGCACCTGCACCACCTACTAGTGCAACACCCGTTATCACAAATGCAAAGCAAGTCATTAAGAATGCAAAAGCAAGCGGCAGTGTTATTGGCACACTGAAAAGTGCTAATAACACTACCAGTGCTCTGCCCCTGCGTTTTCCCTGTGCCCTTTCTGTGAGATCATTCTTCGCACTTACAAATTCAGATTCACGCAAAACCTTTCTAAGGTTCAGAGATGCCACTACCGAAGACTCCTCTCCCCCCCCCTCGACTCGGTCGCTTATTAATTCATCATAGTAACCAACGAGTTCTTTATCATTGCTGGTTTTTTCCAGAGTCTCCAGGAACTCTTTCTTTGTTGTCATTTCGCCTCCTCTATATCTATCGAGTCAAGGATATAACTGTGAACCCTTGCTATTGCCTCGTGCTCTGACTTGAATTCGCCAAGCCTGCTGCGGCCAGACGCAGTTATCTGAAAGTAACGACGCAAGCGGCCATTGTGGGGGACTTCATAAGTTTCAACAAGACCCGCCCCCTCAAGTCGCTTTAACACTGGATAGAGTGTACTTTCACTCAACTCCATTACCGTGCTTATGTCCTTGATAATTTGCCAGCCATAGCTGTCCCCCCTACTGAGGGATGCCAGCACACAAATATCAACAAGACCTTTTTTAACTTGAGCATCCATACATAACATAATACTATGCATTACAGAGTATGTCAACTACTTTTTCAGAAAAATTTCAATAAAAAACCGCCTCAGGCGAAACGGTTTAGACATATCTGGCCAAATCTTGATTAAGTAGACATTTATCCTCGGGGGTTTTATAGCATCTGTTCATTGCGTCTCCGCAATACCATATTCCATCCCCTATATTCATATTAGCACGCTTTTTCTTGTAGTTTTCCAGACTGGCTGGACAAAACTCGCTCATCTTTCCACGCTTGGGTGGGTTGGGACCGAAACCACCGATACACTCCATGCACTTCTTAATAGCTAGTGGAGGTTCAATGTCAAAGTCCACTCTGCCTAGTTCTTCAGAACCACCCGGCATTTCGCTTTTGGTCTTGTTATATTGGGTGACTTTATCGTGCCACATTCTGTATTTGCTCATATCCAAGTATGCCACAGCTGGCCTTGCAAGTCAATACCTCCCTCTTATCAGCCCTTAACCGCTTTGATTATCGCCAAGATTATGCCCACAGGCGGCAATAATATACACAGAACTACAATCCAACCCCAACCTAGATTCATAAATCCTCCTGCCACTAGGGTGTGCAAAAATTACAATTCTATCAATCAAGATACAGACCGCATTCAGTTTGACAGCCCTTACGCATACGCAAACCACTTGAAAGTTTTGGCAATGTACATTCGGAACATTTCTTATTTGCCTTCTCAAAACTATCGCCTGGAGGACCAAATTGACCTCCACTCCAAGCATCAAATAACTTAGCGGATTCTGAAGAATCACTTGATAGACCTTCCTCAGCCCATGCTTCAGCATTGAAGTAATCCATTGTGCCAAGGGCATATTTATTTGCGTTTATAATTCGTTTCTTAAGGTCATCTCCTACAAATCTTGCCCACGCCTGGTTACAGTTTATAACTTGTATTTGCATAATCTCCCTCCGCACCCCAATTATGATATCACAGCCTATTCCGAATGTCAAGACCACAAAAAAAGCCTGCTTGGGGGCAGACCTTTCTTGTTTCTTACATAGCTTAATACCATGCATCAAATTTCAGTGATATTACACTTCCCCGAAGGGAATTCGACTTTTAAGTGTTGGATGTCCATATTCCAGGTCATCGCTTCTCTTTAAAAGGAGGTGATCCAGCCGCACGTTCTCGTACGGCTACCTTGTTACGCCTTAACTCCAGTCACTGGTTTTACCTTAGCCTGCTGCCTCCCTTGCGGGTTAGCGCACAGTCTTTGGGTACCCCCGACTCCCGTAGCTTGGCGGGCGGTGTGTACAAGACCCGGGAACGCATTCACGGCGACATGCTGATTCGCCATTACTAGCAACTCCGACTTCATGTGGGCGAGTTGCAGC
>WRBH01000021.1 GCA_009784665.1 Bacillota bacterium
CGTCCACGAATGATAATGGTTTGTGCCTCTGTACCTTTGTCTATATCGTGGAAAACCAACAAGAATATAAATGCAAGTGTCAGGATTGCAATCACGATGAAAGCGATATTTAGAATATGATCTACAGCGAAATTGCTACTGGGACTGAAGTAAAATGGGTCTAGGTTATTGTGAACGATGTACGCAGTCTGCAGGGCATCAAAGTGAGACAAGGATGTATTAACCCGCCCAGAGGCAACCTCCATTCGGTGTCGTAGGTAATCAGCATGAATCCAAAAAATGCCCAAATCCTCGGCAACTGAATCAAGTTCGATTTTTTGCATAGGTGTCAAGGTTAGTGCATGCCCTCGCTCTAAAATTGTTCGAATATGGTGGTTTGGGTTAGCGGGGTACACAACTGCATTTAGCTCTCGGCGCCTGAGATCTAAACCTGAAGCCGCGGATACAAACAGCCTTTCAAGATCGACCAAGGCCGTGGATAGAATTTGATGGTCGCTTTTGCTGAAATCAAAATGGATAATGTTAAAGTTTGTTGCGAATGTCAGATATCTGTCTCTTGCCTCATTGAACGGATCCCATAGGTTATCCAATGCGTTATAAAATACACTATAGGCAACAAGGAAATCATTCCATTTCCCTTGCACAATAGTGCTAAGATTTGGATCTTCGTTAAAACTTGCAATCTCTTGCCGTAATCCTGTTAGATTGACAAGCGACATATCGTCATTAAGATATCTTACTGCCACTCCGGCTCTTAAACCTATAAACCCAATCATTAGTGCCAGTACAATACTAACCACCAGAAGACGCAGTGGTGTGAAAACCTGTCGATACTCGTGCATCAGCATACTAAATTATAGTGTATTTTACTGGACTAGCCAAGCAAGTTGTGGTATATATTCTGTATGAGCTTTAAGCAAATTTGCAGTAAGCTGTGGAACGACACAACCACAGCAACCAAGATTACGGCGATAAGATTATTGTTAGTCCCCTTCATTGTATTCTTTTATGTCGGGGCAGTGGCGTTTTGGACAAACGGATTCTTTGCCGATTACGGGCGATTGGTGGCATTGATTTTCTTTCTGATTGCAATAGCCACTGATTATTTGGATGGGCAGATTGCCAAGCGTTTCAATCAAAAATCCAAGAAGGGTGAATGGCTGGATACATTGGCGGATAAACTGCTTGTTGTGACTGGGTTATTACTTGTATTTACTGACCCGCTTTTGATGCGTTCTCCTGATGACGCAATTGGAATAGTCCCAATGTTCGCGGCAGTCCTTTGCGGTTTGGCAATAATCGGTTCAGACATCTCTGCATCCGCTGTCAAGCAATATGGCCAAACAAAAGGCATGGAGTTGAACACAGGCATCCTGGAAAAGGCAAAAGTCGCCCTTCAATTTACAGCAGTAGGTCTGTTTATGTTGTTCGCAGTAAACTATAACCTTAACAACTCGTTATTTCCTGTGGGGCCGGGCGAGGATATATTGACATACTTCTCGTGGTCTGCGATGGTTGCTGCTGCTGTTCTATCCGTTATCAATGTTATCTATCTTGAGGTTCTTTATTTTAAAGTAGGTTCGAGTGTAGCTGATGGCACTGAGCAAACTGAGGAGGGTGGCCAGGCTGAGGAAGATAATAGCAACAATATTTAATCCGTTTATAACTCTGTAGGCATAGAACATTGAAACTGCAATCCCCACAAACTGTACGCTGCTTTTTATTTTTGCATACCAATCTGCAGCCATGGCTTTACCTGAATGTTTCGCAGCCAGTTGCTTTAACATGTTGGTATAATAATCGCGCACCGTTGCAATAAAGAACACCATGACTACAAACCAAACAGGGAACAAGACGCCCAGAAGGGCACCATCGGTAAAGATAAGGACAAACCCCAGGAATGTCAATGCCTTGTCCACGATAGGATCAAGAATTTTTCCTAGATCGGTGACCATGTTAAATTTCCTGGCAACCCACCCATCGAAGAAATCCGTCAACGCTGCCACGACAAACAAAATCATTGCAATCAATTTTGCAGTAGGGAAGAAATCGCCCAAATACAACACTGCAATAACGGGCAATAATACCAACCTAGTCAAAGTTATTATCGTCGCGGGATTTAACCAATGTGCTTGTTTTTCCATGCCTTACAGTAGCACAGAAACTACTTGCCATCAAAGCGTTTTTTGACTATTATTGTTGACATAGGAGGTAGTTAACAATGGCAATAGCAAAAGAGAGGGCAGCAAGCGAATCAGAAAGACAAAAGAATCTGGCACTAGCATTAAGTCTTATCGAGAAAGCACATGGTAAAGGTGCGATAATGAGGCTGAGCGAAGGCCCTATCGTCAAGGATGTAAAAGTAATATCAACTGGGTGTTTGATACTGGATAGGGCATTGGGAACAGGCGGTGTTCCGCGTGGTCGAATCACCGAAATATTTGGTCCAGAGAGCTCGGGTAAAACGACCCTGACTTTGCATATAATTGCCGAGGCACAAAAGGCAGGCCTCACATGTGCCTTCATCGACGCCGAGCACGCCCTAGACGCTGAATATGCCGAGAAGCTGGGGGTGAACTTGGCCGACCTTTTAGTTTCTCAACCAGATAGCGGTGACGCCGCCTTAGACATTGCAGAAAAGCTGGTTGCCAGCGGGGTTGTTGATCTTGTTGTTGTGGACTCGGTTGCGGCTCTTGTTCCTGCCGCCGAAATCAAAGGCGATATCGGAGATGCCCATGTGGGCCTACAGGCTAGGTTGATGAGCCAAGCCTTGCGAAAGATAACACCTCTTGCCTCCAAAACAGAATGTGGGTTGGTCTTTATTAACCAAATCCGTGACAAGATAGGGGTTATGATGCCTGGGGCTCCGACAACGACAACACCAGGTGGCCGTGCACTGAAATTTGCTGCCTCTGTTCGTATGGAAATCAAGCGTATAGGAGCAATCAAAGAATCCCGTGGCGGAGTCGACGAAAATATTGGAAACAAGACCCAGGTCAAGGTTGCCAAGAACAAGTTGGCCCCTCCGTTCAAAGTTGCCGAATTTGAAATCTTGTTTGGCAAGGGTATTTCTAACGAGGGTTCGATTATTGATCTTGCCCTAGACATTGGAATTATCGAAAGATCTGGAACATGGTTCAGTTACAATGGCGACAAAATCGGACAGGGCAGGGAAAGGGTGCGCGAGTTCCTGACATCTAATCGGCAAGTCAAAGAAGACATCCTTGCAAAAATCAACGCCAAGGAGGAATAATGAATTTCAACGAGTTTCAGACCGAGGCAATGAAAACCGCTTCTCCTCGTGATGATCAACGAGAGAAACTGGCATATGGTATGCTGGGGCTTTTTGGCGAGAGCGGCGAGGTAGCAGAACTACTAAAGAAATACTTGAGAGGAGACGGGGATTTGCCGGTCGAGCGATTAAGGAATGAGATGGGCGATGTTATGTGGTATATTGCTTATTTGTGTGACGCACTAGGATTTACTATGGAAGAGGCAGCGGAGCTGAATATCAAGAAACTGCGTGCACGCCACGGCGAGAGTTACAGTGGCATCGGGAATAGAACGGGCGACGGGGCGTGAAAAGCTATTGACAACATAATACTAATATGATATTATGTTGGGATGAACGAATGGAGAAAATTGCGACAGATGGCACGAGAAGCGAGCACGGACTTTCAGAGTTTCCTTAAATGCGAAAACCCTCTTGTCAGAGAGGGCCTTCTTGATAATCCAGACCTGCCAAAACATATAGAGGAGCAGATGTTGTCTGACAGAAGCCCGAGGATAAAAATGAACTTGCTTAAAAGGCCAGAGTATATAGACAAAATAGTAAGCGAAGAAAGTTGGCGTGTTAAATATCAGGTCATCAATAACAACCCAGAAGTGCCATTAAAAGTGTTGCAGGAACTGGTAAATGATAAAGACATAAGGGTTAGCCAGAAAGCAAGCGAATTGTTGGATATCGCAGCAGAATATGACTTTGTTGACTGGTACAAAGATGGCATCTCCATTAAGTTGGCAATACCTGGCGAGTGCAATGCCAGGTGTGGTTTTTGTTTTAACAATTTAAATGATATGAGAAAGATCGCAAGCGAAGAGGATAAACAAAATTTTCTTGAAAAATTTTTGCTATCGCTGGAGGATATAATCACCAGGATAGATGGTCGGCAAGCTATCTCCCTGGATATCACAGGAGAGGAACCTACATTTGACCCAGAGTTCCTCAAACGCGTTCTGACGGCACTCAGAGGCTTCTCACGGCGTGACCAAATTAATAGGACCACTTTGACTACTAATGGATATAACTTGGATAAAGTTATTTCAAACCTTCGTGGCATTGTTGATTATGTGAATATTTCAGTTCACCATTACGACCAAGAACAAAGGGAGGATGTCTTTAATGTGCCTTCACCAAGTGACGAAGAGTACAAGCAGTTAGTCCTTGCACTTATGGATATAGGGATAGATTCAACAGTAACAGCAGTGTTGGATAAAAACATTCAACCAGACTTTCTGGACACCTTTATATCTTGGGCAAAAGATATAGGCTTTACAAGCCTGCGTGTCAGGAGGGATGTCTATACAAACAACACAAACTTTTTAGATGTTTTGGATCAAACAAGAAATGATAATAATTTTACCACAATTCAAGAGGCTAAATATCCCGAGGCCCAGTGGTGCCAGTTAGCAACTGAGGATGGGTTTATGGTATACTTTTTCGAAGGGCGTGAGGATGGTTCGACAAGGGATCCAGGAATTGAGTTCATCGTTCATCCTGATGGGCAGGCATATCAAGATTGGAATAAACAAGTCCCATTAGATGAGTATAAATTGCCAATTGGGTACTATTTCCACAAGCCTGGAACAGAAAAATCAATTTGACAAGTAATGTATGTATGGCTATACTCAACATGTCTTGTATTTAAAAGGAGAGGCAGTATGATAATTAACATGCTCGCTTCCGATAGTGGTTTAACCATAGGTATGGCGTTCGTAGGACTTGTAGTAGGTGCTGCCGCAGGGTGCGGTGTCGCCTTTGCAATCCTAAAGGCTAATGCCAAGAAATCTAACAAGAGTGCAACAAAGATAATCGAAAAGGCACTCCAAGAGGCTTCGACCGCTAAGAAGGAAGCAATCCTCGAAGTAAAAGAGGAAGTACATAAACTAAGGACAAATATCGATAACGAAATTCGCGAAAAGAAAATCGAAATTGGTAAAGTAGAAGAGAGGGTTGAAGCACGCGAAAAACAACTGATTAAAAGAGAGGAATTGGTCAGTAATAAAGAATTCGCCGTTGAAAACGCGAAAGCAGATATTGAAAACACCAAGAAGCAGGTAGGCAAGAATCTAGAGGAGAGTAAGAACAAGCTGAACGAGGTTGTCAGTAAACTTGAAAAAATCAGTGGCATGACAAAGGTTCAAGCCAAAAAAGAACTTCTAGACAGCCTGATGGACGAGACAAAACAAGACGCCGCCGAATCCGTAAAAAAGATTATCCAAGACGCCGAGGAAGATGCAAATAAAAAGGCTAGAGAGATAATTACGAATGCAGTACAAAAGTTATCTACTGATGTTGTGACCGACATTACGACAACTACATTCCCTCTTCCAAATGACGAGGTCAAAGGCAAAATAATCGGTAAAGAAGGTCGTAACATTCGTGCCTTGGAAATGGCAACAGGGGTAGACTTTATCGTTGACGATACACCAGAGAGTATCTCGATAAGCAGCTTCGACCCATTCAGGAGGGAAGTGGCCAGGGTATCTTTGGAAAAGCTTCTTAAAGACGGTCGAATTCACCCAGGCCGAATTGAGGAAATTGTCGAGCGAACTAAATCCGAAATTGAACAAACAATCAAAGAAAACGGTGAGGCAATGGTGTTTGATCTGAAACTTCACGGATTTACTCCAGAGATGATTCGTGCTATTGGAAAGCTTAAATATCGTTCATCGTATGGGCAAAACCTGTATACACACAGTAAGGAAACCGCATTACTTGCGGCACACTTGGCTCGCGAGTTAGGTGCAAACCAAATGATTGCCAAGCGTGGTGGTCTGTTGCACGATATTGGTAAGGTATTCGACCACGAGCAAGAGGGGACACATGTTCAAATCGGTGTTGACCTTGCCCGTAAGAACAAGGAAATCGAGGAAGTTGTTCACTGTATCGAGGCTCACCATGGTGATGTTCCGTATGGTTCAATCGAGGCAATAATCGTTCAAGTTGCCGACGCAATCAGTTCGACTAGACCAGGTGCAAGGCGTGAGAACCTAGAGAATTACATCAAGCGTCTTCGAGAGCTGGAGGAAATTGCAAACACCAAACAAGGCGTGGACAAATCATATGCGATCTCCGCTGGTCGTGAGATTCGTGTCATTGTTCGCCCTAACCAAGTTGATGACAAGAGGGCCTTGTACCTGGCGAAGGAAATTGCAAAAGAGATCGAAGAGAAACTGAAATACCCTGGTCAAATTAAAGTCAATGTTATTCGTGAATCAAGGAGTATCGAATATGCAAAGTAATTGCCCTTTTTGTGAAGAAATATTTCACAAGGATAAGAATCTTTACGAAAACAATCTTGCATGGGTAAAGGAAAGCCTAGGCCCTGTAAGTGATGGGCATATGCTGGTTATCCCTAAGAGGCATATCGCAGATTTCTTTGATTCAACCAAGGAAGAGAAAGTCGCAATAATGGAATTATTGGACTGGGCAAAGGCATATGTAGAAAGCAAGTTTAAGCCAGATGGATATAACATAGGTGTGAATTGCGGACAAGCTGCTGGTCAAACTGTTATGCATTTACATATTCACTTGATTCCACGATATAAGGGTGATGTTGAGGATCCAAGAGGTGGAGTAAGGGGTGTAATTCCAAGTAAGATTGCTTATTGGTAAAAGGGGGAATATGGCAAACTTTGACAAGCAGTATGCAGACTTGTGCGAGAAAATTATCGAGTACGGCGTACGGTATAAAAATTATACAGGTGTTGATGCCTTGAAAATTTTCGGGCCTGTGTTGCGATTTGATTTGGAAAAAGAATTTCCATTGTCAACCATCAAGTCAATTGATTGGAAGAATGCTATCTTAGAGATGCTGTGGGTATATCAAGCCCAATCTAATGATGTGCGTTGGCTGCAAGAGCGTGGGATTCATTCTTGGGATAAATGGGCGGCATCGGCGGATGGTGACTTTGTTATACCAGGCAAGGTCTCGAAATTGCTTGGTAAGGAATTTGCCCATACAGTAGGAACTGCGTATGGTTGGATAATCAAGAAATATCGTCATACCCAGCGTTTGATTGAAACGCTGGAAAAAGACCCACTTAGCCGTCAAATGCTGATGTCCCTGTGGCAAGACGATTACCTTAAGAGTGCAACGCGAGAAGTTCGTGTATGTAATATCTTATGGAATGTGACAGGCGGGCGTCTAAATTCAATTGTGACCCTGCGTTCGTCGGATATTTCGTGGCTGCCGTTTACGGTTGCCCAATTTGCAACTTTGTCAGCGATGATTGCACATGTAACGGGTTGTCGTCCTGGGCAGATGATAGTTGTTATCAGTGATGCTCATGTCTATGTCGATCAAGTTGATGGCATTAAAAAGATGATTGCTAGCTATAAGGAAAAAGGTCCAACGCCCGCACCGAAGCTGTGGCTTAACCCCGATATTAAGGATTTCTTTGCATTTGATAATTCAAAAGAGTTGAAGGACATCAAATTCGAAGGAGGGATATGAGGATTGAAAATCTGACCATTCTTGCGGCCATCGGTCGAAATCGAGAGCTCGGCAAGGCTAATGATCTATGCTGGCGAATTCGCGAGGATTTGATCAATTTCAAGAATCTAACTATGGGGCACTATATCCTGATGGGCGAGAATACCTACTTTAGTTTGCCTCCAAAGGGATTGCCAGGGCGAAAGTACTTGGTCATGTCCCCGACACTGGAATTGGATAACGGAGAAGTGTTTAGAAATCTAGAAGAATTTTTAGAGTTTGCAAAGTCAACGGACGAGGAAATTTTCGTTTGTGGTGGTGGGCAGATTTATAAATTGCTGATGCCGTATTGTTCAAAGATGATTCTGACCGAGATTGACGATATAGATAGCGAGGCAACGGTGTTCTTTCCCGAGTGGGGAAGTGAATGGATTGTGTCTGAGAGCAAAGATTTTGTCGATAATGGGTTGACTTATAGCAGAGTTGTGTATATAATATAGGATTCTTGAACTTGAAAGGAGGTGAATAAATGTCAACAGAAGTACGCGTCGGCGAGAACGAAGGGCTGGAAAGTGCGATGAAGCGATTCAAGCGCAAGGTCCAACAAGCTGGAATCATAGGCGATATGCGCCGTAAGGAAGAGTATATGTCACCATCCGTCAAAAGGAAGAAGAAATCCGAGGAGGCACGGAAGAAGCTTCGTAAGGAGGCTAGGCAAGGTGGTAAACCAAGCTCGGCAAATTAATTTGCAAATCAAACGCTTTGTGGTATAGTAGACCGTGAAGCGTTTTTTTGTGCAGGAGCAACTGGGCTATGATTTAGTGATGGACGGAATGGAGCATAATCACTTGGCGAATGTTTTGCGGTGTCGGGTGGACGAGAAGATTATATTGGTCTGTGGAGATTTATTTGATTACAATTATGTGATCGAGGATATTAACAGGGATGAGACGACTTTGCGGTTTGTGAGCAAAACCAAAAACAAGGCGAATCCAAAGACGAATTTGGTGGTTTTCCAAGCAATTATAAAATTGGATAATTTGGCATTAATTGTCGAGAAGTTGAATGAACTTGGAGTCAGTGAATTTGTGCCATTTATTTCAGCAAACTCGAATATACGGCATATTAATACTGCTAAATTGCAAACCATTGCGAACCAGTCTTGCAAACAGTGTGGGCGGTCAGTTCCTTTGAAGGTTCATGAAGTTCATAGTTTTGATGAGATGTTGGAAGAGTTGGGGGCATTCGAGAATGCGTTTTATGCAGATAGAGGGGAAAAATCAAGAGCAATTGGATTTAATGACTTGAATGGAACTGCTTATAATGCGATTGTCGTTGGACCGGAAGGGGGACTTGGCTTGGATGAAAATTTAAGACTGGCAACCGAGGCAACCCCGATTACTTTGGGCAAAAGGACTCTGCGGGCGGAAACGGCGGCAATCACCGCAGCTACAATTGTTTTGCATTATTTGGGCGAGGTTTAATTATTTGAGGATGATTTCGGTGCGGGTTGGGTCGAAGGATTTTTCATACTTTTTAAGGTCGCGGATAAATCGGTCGGCTTCTTCTATATTCCAGAATTCAGGTGCGATTCCGAAAAGAGACCAGACGAGATTTTGGCTGTGAAACCCTCGCATATCTGCACGCATTAGATAATTAAAGATTGAATAGAATACCGTTCCGATATCGTCGGATTGGTACATATGGCGAGGGACATTAAACAGCATGCATTGGATGAAATAGCCTCTTCGCGGTGCACCTCCACCTGCGGTGGAGTAGCCCTCACGGGCTAGCATTTTGTTCAATGTTTTATATGCGCGAACCATTTTAAGGAAGTTTCCGCGAGTGACCTCGTCGAGCATCTCGCCATTACGGCGGTGAACGCGTGGGAAAGTTACAAGGTGTGCTTTGACGGATTGGTCGTAGACCAAGATCCCTCTGAACTCTCCGCCGTCGTGACTTGTGTGGTCGAATATGAATGCTGGAGTAATTTCAACCTTGTGTTTGACCCCTGAGGAAGAGGGTGGCAGAGTGATCACTTGGCGTTCGCGGGTTGCCTTGCCACCAGTCATTTCTGCCAGGCGTGCATATAATGCATCGGCGAAGTCGGCGGGTGTGAAGTCAGTCTTTAATTCAACATAGTAGTCATTAAAAAGGCGGAAGCGGTCCTGGCCCAAAGGTTGGCGTAATTCTACGATAACCTCTAGGTTAGAGGGGAAGTAGATGTTTGTGTTGTTTTCGTAGCTGCCGTGCAGATAGACGGCGATTAGGTCGGGGTTGATACGGCTGTCCTCGCGAGACATGTCATAAACCGCCGCCTTGACCAGTTTTTGAATTTGCTCTAGGTCGTTTATAACTGATGGGACGCGAACTTCTTTACTTATTCTTTCTAGGAATTCCCTTGATATCCTCATTTTTCCCCCTTGCCTGAGTTTAACTCGATTTCGTTAAGTTCGGCAAGTCTTTTTTCGAGGCGCTCGACTTCATCGAGGAACCATTGGCGTGGGGTACAGCCGACGCGTTCAAAGTGAATGACGCGTTGAGAGTATCTCTTGTTGAGTAGGGCCATTATTTCTTCTTTTTCTTTTTGCACTTTGTTATTTTCCTCTTGGGACATCTTAAGTAATGTTTTAATGGCACGGAAATCAGGTTTGTCTGGGTCGAATGCAAGTTGTGCCAGGACATTTTTTAAATTTTTTTCAGAAATTTCTTCAATTTCATGGGGGTTTTCCATGGGGGTTTTTCGTGGGCGACCACCTAGGTGCCCATATTGTGCCCCTAAATGCCCATGCTTGCCATTATCGACGAGCATGTCATATTTGTCCATACGATGTTTGACTTTTATCTTTAGGCGGTCGAAGGCATCTTGAGCTTCGAGAGTTGGATTGTGCAAAGGGCTGGTACTGCCGTTCAGGGCGTAGAAGAAAATACCGTGCATAACATCGTTAAACTCGGCTGCGTCTAGTTTCATTAGTATTTGGTACATGTCTCGCGTCATTGCGAATGAGTCTCGTTTTTTCATATGTGGAGTATACAGTATGTTTTTAAAATTCGAACCGTCATATGACAAAATTCAACTCTATGATGAATAGTTTGCAATAGTATTGACAAAAGTGGTGAAAGGTGGTAGAATGTTGTTGACTGGGAAACGCATTTTTGCGTATAATAGTCGTAAGAGAGGTCCTGCTTTAGTGGACACGAGTCGAAGGTATGGAGAGGTCCTGCCGCAGTGGACACGAAGAAAGGCGGCCTGTAAAGGTCGCTTTTCATTTTGTGAATTCAGTTAATCCATGCTATGATTGGTTTATGCAAATAGTCTATATTGATAGCGACTACACAGACTTTCTTTTCAAAGCCGATAACAGGGTTTCAAAGAATATTAATAAATCTTACCAGCGACCATATATTGGGGTCCTCTTTAAAATTGAGGACAAGAAGTATTTTGCTCCTTTGACCTCGACCAAAAAAGGACAAAAGCTGAGCCTGAATCCAGTTCCTGAGAACGCGACTTTTTTCCCGATTGACGATTGCAAACTTGGTGGAGTTAATATCAATAACATGATTCCTGTTGTTGATAGTGCATATTGGTTGGCCGACCTTGATATTTCTCCAGAGGATGCCCAATGGCTTGTGCGAAAAAAGATAATGCTCCGCAAGACCATACGTTTCCTGCGTAAGCATGAAGAGCGGTTGATTCTAAAGGCAAAGTTTCTATATAACAAATCTTGTGAGGGTAAGTTATCTGAAAAACAATCAAGGATAGTCTGTGATTTCAAGAGACTAGAGGAGGCAGCGAAAACATACAACATGAAACCTAGATGAAAGATTCTGGTTATGCATTAGGGTCAGGGGGCAATTACTTGGATGAAGACATTTTCCTTGTCGATAGGGTCACCGGCGATGTGTTCTAGGATAGTCAAAATGTATATAACTTGCTCTTGGGTTATGTTTTCATGATTTTCGATTAGAATATTAATTCTGGCGATTCCATCTTTTTGAACGACTGCGTCAGTGAACCCAAGGTTGATTATTAAGCTTTCGGCGGCGGTTTCAAATACGATTCTTTCCAGGAGTCCAAGTTTGTATTGTATTGCTTCCTGGGTTCCTATGGCCTCTAGTGTTTTTAATTGCAGTAAGCGGTCTTCGTCACGGAAACTGCGGAATGTTTGCAGTGTCGTTGGTATGACATTTACAGTTAGCATCCTGGCGATAGGCTGCCTGTTATTTGGAGGGATGAATACCGCTAGGTGGGTTTGTTGGCCGATACTGCCGACCTGGGTATGTTGATTTACCCAGAGCCAGCCCTGAGGCAGGGCAATGCTTGCCAAAGATGATCTGTATGTTGCACTTAGACCCGTGGGTAATTGGTAGCGTGATTGGCCAAAACATCCTGTTATTAAAACGGCGACAGGGAAGATTACTAAAATGAACAGAAGTTTTCGCATGTTAATTATTATGCGGTTGACTGGCATACGAATGCTATATTGTGGCCTTTATTTGTGAAATTTAAATATACTTTCCACCATCTTTAATGTAGTTTGTTTCTTCGTCGGCATAAAAATTTTTAACTTCGTCTACTGGATATCCACTTATCTCGGCAAATTTCTTTCTAATTAAGTCTCTTTTTTCTTGTTCTATTTTTGGGTCTGTGATTTTTTGAATAGTCAAGTAACAAGCTTTTCTTGGTAGGCTGTCAAGTTCCATCGTTTCATCTTGCCAATAAAGTATTGCATCCTTGTGAAGACCGTGCGGAAAATCACACCACATTTTATCTTCACCAGGCGTTGCCACAGTGAAGCCGGCACTGTTATTTGTTCCAGTATGCGTTCTGCCAAGCACTAATGCGTTTTCTGTTGTCACGCCCTCTATGAATCTAACGATACAGTCATCACCGTCAATATTCTTATACGGCGAGAAAATACCAGTATCAGATATATCCAAAATTCCTTTTTGGATTATTGTTTTCTCATCCTTTGCATCTATAAATTCGTAATCATAAATTGGTGGAGCCATAAGTTCAGAATACACTATAGTGTGTATTATTGCAATATACAATATTGAGCTAAGAAGGATTTTCGCTTGTAATTCGTCTTATAATAGGGTATATATATAGATATACATTAAGGTGTAGGAGGTTTAATATGCTGGTGCCAATGGTAGTAGACCTTTCGACATAATTTGACAATCTACGACAAAGTATAAATCAACATCAGGACACCGAGAGGTGTTCTTTTTTTTGCAAGTGAGTTGTTAAAATAGTGGAAATTTTTAGTGGCAAAAAGAGTGGCATTTTTATAAGGTATATTTACCACAAAATTACTCCCCGATAAGTTTTTCAATAACTGATTTGAGTGAAAACTTTCTTCGTTTTTCACTAGGCTGAGAGCTCTCAACAAACTTGGTTTCAGTAACTTTTTCGCTACGATTTGTCCCTGCGCGTTGATTGGCTTCTTCCATCCAATCTTCCATCATCTTGATGTAACCCTGTATATCAAAATCTTTTCTATCAGCCGATTCTTGCACTTTTTCCAGTGCTGCTTGATATCTTGCTACTCGTTCTTGCTTTTCTTGTCTCTGCTCATCCGTTAAATTTGGATTAGAAAGGTTAGCGGAGCAAGCATAAATAGTCGCTGTTGCGTTGCCAAAATAATGTACATGGTCTTCAATTTCCAAGTCTTGTAGGTGCGAAACAAATTCTTCTATGGAAAAATTTTCGCGAGTGAAAAAGTCCTCAATTCTCCTTGCATTACTCATGCTCTAAAATAGATGATTTAGTGCTTTTTGTCAATAGAGGCAGTCTGCGAAACTGAAAATTTTTAGTGGCAAAATTAGTGGCAACCTATTTTAGATTTCATCTTATTCGACATAAGAAACTGGAAATCTGCTTGTAATTAGTCCTATAATAGGGTATATTTAGGTATATACATTAAGTTGTAGGAGGTTTTATTATGCTAGTACCAATGGTAGTAGACCAGACTGGTCATGGAGAGAGGAGTTATGATATCTTTAGTCGCCTGTTGGAGGATAGGGTTGTGTTTTTGAACGGCCCTGTGAATTCCCAGAGTGCGAACTTGGTTATTGCCCAGTTAATATTCCTGGAGGCAAAAGACCCTACGAAGGACATCAGTTTGTACATTAATAGCCCTGGTGGATCGGTAAGTGATGGGTTCGCGATTTTTGATACTATGAATTATATCAAGTGTGATGTGTCCACAATTTGTGTTGGGATGGCGGCGTCGATGGGGGCGTTCCTATTGGCTGCTGGGGCTAAGGGCAAGCGATATGCTTTGCCTAACAGTGAGGTTATGATCCACCAGCCATTGGGTGGAGCAAGAGGGCAGGCGACAGATATCCAGATTCAAGCGGAGCATATTTTGAAGCTTAAAAAGAAGCTTACAGAAATTTTAGCTGAAAAAACAGGACAGCCATTTGACAAGGTTGCGGCGGATTGTGAAAGGGATTATTATATGTCAGCTAAAGAAGCGTTGAAGTATGGGTTGATTGACAAGGTGTTTACCACGAGGGGGTAGTGCTTGCTTTGAGTTGACTAGGAAGGGTTAAGTGTGGTATACTAGGATGTTGAAGAAGTTGGGTGTTTTGTTAGTGTTTTTGATTGTGGCTGTGGTTTTGCCGGCCTGTGTTGTCGTGGGTGGTATTGATGATTGGGACGAGCCAGTCGACCCGGCAATTTCTATTGAAGGTAGTATAGTTTCATGGAATACGGGAGATGTTGGGGTTGTCCGCAATTATGATATCCGTGCAGTTGTGGATGGAGTTGTGTTATACGCAGAAGTTTTTAATACCAGAGGGATGGATAAAGTCGAGGTTGATTTGGCTTTGATTGGCGGTGTTGGTGCCCTGCGGTGGCGTGAAGGGCGTGGCAGCGGGCGTGATAGAGCCCTGCCCGCAGGTGATGTTGAAATTTCAGTTGTGGCTATTGAGATTTATGTGGACGAAATTTTAGTTTTGTACAAATTCGAAAGTGACTGGTCAAACACAGTAGTATGGGAGAGAGAGGTTAGGAGGGAATTGACAACACCATCCGAGGTCGAGATTTTTGGTGATGTGGTTTCTTGGGACTATACAGGAACTTTTGGCCAGTACATTGTTAGGGCTGTTGTTGGGGATGTTTCTGTGTATGCCCAGGCAGCGAATATCGCAGAGAGGATGTCTCTGAACTTGCAGAATGTGGGTTGGAGGAGCTCGCCAGATATGCGAAATGGTTTGCCGGTTGGTATTCCGCAGGGTGTGGCAGCCATATCAATTCGGGTGCAAGATATTGATTCGCAGGGGATAAGGAGCTATGGAGATTGGTCTGAGGTAGTTGTTTGGGGGCGCGAGTTATTAACCCCTGGAAATGTAGAGATTTATGGGAATATCCTGACATGGGATAGGACTGCCCTTGTGGGGGGGGTAGATTCAAATAGGTATATCGTTCGGGCAGATTTTGGCGAGACAATGGTATACGCACACATTATACCTACGCCAGGGGACATGGGAGTGTTGCTGGCGTTATTGCAGTGGCGGGATTCACCGACTGTGGCGGGGAGTTCCATTGTTATGCCTTTGCCAAGCGGTAATGCGGTAATTACCGTGCGAGGGCAGGAGTCGGTTCGATTCAGCGAGTGGTCGGCAAGTGTTATTTGGGTGCGTACTTAGTTTGACAAAGGGTGTCAAAGAGGTGTAAAATAACTGGGTACGGATTGTATATACTAGCGTATAACTAATATCTTGGAGGGTAGTGTGAAGAGATGCAGTTTTTGCGGGCGGAATGAAAGGGAAGTCAAGAATATGATGAGTTCTCCTGATGGCAAGGAGCATATTTGCGAAATATGTGTTGTTACAAGTGGAGAATTGTTAAAGCGACAGAAAGCTCTTGAGGGCAAAGGGCCGGGTATGAGTGCCCTGGATTTACCTACGCCGTCACAGATTAAAGCTAGGTTAGATGAATATATTGTTGGGCAGGATGATGCCAAAAAGGTTTTGGCTGTGGCCGTTTATAATCATTACAAGCGTGTGAACCATAATCTTGCTAAGCTCAAGAAGCAACAAGAAGAGACAGAGAAGAGTCTGACAAAGGCTTCTGCAGATGTTAGTAAGGTTAAGAAGGATGATGATGGTGATATCGAGTTAGAGAAAAGTAATGTCCTTATGATTGGGCCTACTGGCTGTGGTAAGACCTTGATGGCACGAACGCTTGCAAAGGTTTTGGATGTTCCATTTGCAGTGGCGGATGCGACGACTTTGACAGAGGCAGGTTATGTTGGTGAAGATGTTGAGAATATTTTGTTAAAGCTGATTCAGGCTGCACAATTTGATGTCGAGAAAGCGAAGCTGGGAATTATTTATATTGACGAGATTGATAAAATCTCCAAGAAAGGCGAAAATCGTAGTTTAACAAGAGATGTTTCGGGCGAGGGAGTACAACAGGCGTTACTGAAGATTATTGAAGGTACTATTGCGGCGGTTCCTCCGCAAGGGGGACGAAAGCACCCAAATCAGGAGATGATCCAGTTGGATACCCAAAACATTTTGTTTATCCTGGGCGGTGCGTTTATTGGTTTGGAAAAAATTGTTCAAAAGCGTCTTGGTGGATCTGCCCTAGGGTTTGGGGCGAAGATAAAGCGTGAGACGACCGATGGCATGGAGCTGACCGAGATAAAGCAGGTTGCTCCGGGTGATTTAGTAAAATATGGTCTTATCCCAGAATTTGTGGGTCGTGTACCGATTATAGTAGGGCTGGAAGCCTTGGATCAAAAGGCATTGGTGAATGTATTAACCAAGCCAAAGAACGCGATTATCAAGCAATACAAAAAGATGTTTGAATTAGATAAGATAGAATTAGATTTCGAGGATTCGGCAATTACACGAATTGCGGATAAGGCGATTGAGTTGAAAACAGGGGCAAGGGCTTTACGGACAATCATGGAAGATGCGATGTTGGAAATCATGTATGATACGCCGTCGAAAAAGAACATCAAGAAGGTTATTGTTACTAGGGCGACGATTGATAAGGAAAAGCAACCTAAACTTGAATTTCATCCTGCTGATAAAGAGTTGAAGAAGGCAAGTTAGAATTAGGGCTGATTCCCCATAGAGGCTTTTGAGGGTCTGGGAAAGTGGTATAGTTTTATGTGGATGCACAGTTTTATAAGAGTTTTACCAAAATCGAGCAGATGGAGGAAGTTGGGGACTTGCCACAGGTTGCTTTTGTGGGGCGATCAAATGCCGGGAAGTCGAGTTTATTGAATATGCTGACGAATAGAAAAGGGTTGGCGGTTACAAGTCAGAAGCCAGGGCGCACACGCCTTATCAATTTTTTCAATATTAATAATAAGATTTATTTCGTGGACTTGCCAGGGTATGGATACAGTGTTGCTAATAAATCGACCACCGATGGGTGGGGAAATACCATCACCGAATATTTATTGAAGAGTCAGCAGTTGAAATTAGTTTTTGTGCTTATGGATATTCGGCACGAGCCGTCGCCGCTGGATGTGACTATGTTACATTTCTTGCAGGCTCATTCGTTGCCATTTAAGATAATTGCCACCAAGGCGGATAAGTTGTCCAAGTCACAACAACAAAACCACCGCCAGAAGTTGGCGGCGGCTTTGGGTGTTGGTACTTCTAATATTATAGTTACAAGTGCAAGTGCAAAGTTGGGGCGGGAAGAAGTTATGGGATTAGTCAGCGGAGTCCAATCCTAGATTTCGATTTTGGAAGCTTGCGATTTTGCTGGCGATATTCGAGACGCTGGTTTCCTTTAGTTGAGTTAGGCGTTCCTTTTCGGCAGCCAATTCAGCTTGTTTTGTTTGTTCTGCCAGTTCGAGTCGGACTTCTTCAACTTGGGCGTCGAAAGATTGTTCTTTTAATGCGATTACTCCAGATACTTTATCAATTATTACAGACAGCTTTTCGTGATGGTTTTGAATTGCTTCTTCGGTGTGGTCGTGTTTCTCGTGCATAGCAAGTTGCTTTTCAAAGAATTCGGTAAATGTCTCATAAATGAGGTCAAGGGATGGGCCACCGAAGTATCGATCACGAACATTTTCCAAGGCATAAGATTTAATGGCCAGTGGCTTGCGATTTAAATTCAGCGAGCGTTCAAATGCCTCGAAGTCCTCGAATTTGTCAGCTGGTTGGTATGAGTTTTTAGGGGAAGGCTGTGGGGCTGGTGCCGGTTCGGAGTTGTTGAATTCGATTACGGCTGCATCTTCGATTTTCGGGGCATCTGTGTCCATGGTGGATAGTTTTTCTTTTCGTGCAGCCCATATTCCTTGGTATTGACCTGGGAGTTTTTTGCCTTGTGGTTCGTCTCCGATCGCCATTAAAATTTCATTTGCCCGAACTGCACTGATGGCTGGGAACTCTGGTCCGACTAACTCTTGGAAAGTTAGCCCCAGGTCTTTTAGATCCTCGACACTGTCGATTTCATAGCCGTTTGCCTCTAGAGCACGGTTTAGGGCTGCTAATGTTTTTCCACGCAGTCCAAGGGTTTCAAGCTGAGTTTTTGTCTTCTTCGGGGCGACTGCGACAACTTCCTCGATAACATCGGTCTTGATGGTTTGGTCGGATTGAGTTGTTTCTCTTTTCTTGCCTGCGAGGTTTATTTTTCCTCGGGCTGTAAGTACTCTTTGTGCGTCTTTGCCGAATTTCTTTATTACTTCTTCCTCGGTCAAGGCAAGAAGAGCCCCGACAGTTTTAATCTGACCAATATTGTGGTCTTTGGTCATAGCAGTCTTTTTGAGTTCATGGTTGTGCTTGAAGACGGCAAGAGTTTGTATATCGTCGGTTGGGTTATTGTATCGGGGCATGGTCTTCTCCTTTTAAGTTTTTGTTGCGGAAGTTGTCAACCTTGGTTCTAAGGTTTGAGACGCTGTCTTCTTTTAATTGTGCTACTCGTTTTCTTTCTGTGGCTTCTGCCAGTTCGGTACGCATTGCTTCAACTATTCCATAGAATTCTTCGGTCTTGGCATTAATGATTCCGCCAACTTTGTCAATGAGAGCACTTAGTTTTTCTTCTTCCGCATAGATAGCATCTTCAGTTAGGTCTTTCTGTTCGTATTCTGTTAGTTGATTTGTAAAGAATTCGAGATATGTTTCATTTATTATTTTGTGGGAGTCTCCGCCGAAGTATCTGTTGTGAATTTTTGAGAGGCTGTCGGATTTGATTATTGCAGGTCGTTGATTTATATCAAGCGTTTCTTCGAAGATTACATAGTCTGGGCGGTCTTCTTCTTCGATTACGGATGTTGGGTTTTGGAATTCGATTACTGCTGTGTCCTCGATCTGTGGGGCGGTTGTGTCGAACTGGGATCTTCTGTTCTTTTGCTGGAGTAATGCGTTTTGCTTTGACTCTTCTGATCTTTCAGCCCAGGGCGTTCCAGTTCCGATCCAGTTTCCTGGAAGAATCTCGCTGTCTGGGGCGATTCCTAGAGACAGTTGGATTGCACTTATTCGTGCATTGTCCAGTCCTTTGAATTCCATTAACTCGTCCCTTGTGAGGCCTAGGTTTATGAAGGCTGTGACCGTTAATGCATCAGTTTTAATCTTATTGGCGGTTAGGCCGGCAAGAAGGGCATTCTTGGTTGCCGTCATTTCGGATTTA
>WRBH01000022.1 GCA_009784665.1 Bacillota bacterium
CAGAGGACCAATCCCCCCAGGCTTCGAAGGTGATATAAATACATTACCCAGCCATTCATTCGTTACATATGTTCGAATAGTTACCCAGGCAGAGTGGGATGCTTCGCCTCAGCTGCCTCCAGATGGCGGTGGGGCCAGTGGAGTTGCGGCTCAAGTGCTGCATCAGGCAAATCTCAGAAATAACCCGCAAACAAGGAGAATCTGGGGGGGAAATGGTATAAATTTTCCTGGGTATGATAGTTCCGGATTCGTAATTGCTGTTTACCGAGAGGCAGGTGTTACGCTGCCGACTCAGGGATCTGGCGGGATGGGGCATCAGATATTCACCGCATTGAGTGCCCAAGGGAAAATACATCAAACAGGTCAACCTGGTGATATAGTGTTTTGGCGTAATGGTCCAAATGGAACTATAATGCACTCGGGAATCTATACGGGTAATAGAACACAAATTCATATGAGTGGCCCTGCTGGAAATTTCATAGGTCATGATTTAGGTGCAGGTCATATGCGAACAACTACTTGGCATTCGGCAACACTTCTTTGGAGCAACCAGCCACATACATTTGCTGGATTTGGGCGACCTTGAGGATGGGCTCTCTATCTTTCAAGGTCCTTTCCGGCTTCCTTGAAAATCAATTGCATGACAGCATCTTCTCCATCGCGGAAATTGTGGTGAATGATGTCTAATAAAATATCACTGTCAAGGCTTGTTTCATTCATGCCTCTAGCTAACAGATTATTTTGCAATATGAGCTCTTCTTCTGAGGGAGCCAGTCCCATCGTGTGCATCCTATATGACCATGCATTCCAAACTTCCCATCGGTCATTACTTTCTGGGCTATTAAGAACAAAATCTCGGGCATGTTGGATAGTCATGTCTTTCCAATTAAACAGGCTTGGCTCTACCATTTCTAAAAAGGCTAGTTCTTCTGCCGTTAGGTCCCTAGGTCCCTCATCTAGGGCTGTTTCTTGTTTAGGACTTGGACTAGGTTGGTTTGCGGAAGTCTCTGGCCGTTCAATGCTAACAGGAGACTCGGCGACATCTGTATTGTATCCAGGGGCTTGACTTGAACAGGCTCCAAGAAGCAGTAGTGTCGCTGTTCCCGCTGCGAAGATCTTTCGTTTCATGAGTTTTATTCTCGCATATTAGCTGGATGTGTGTCAAGATAATTTTTCGTTTGCCACTTTCGATAATATTCGCTATTCTAGAGATAATACTGTAAGGGGGAACTATGATAAGCAAAGAAACGCTAAAGGAGAAGTGGGGGGTGTTTGCGCTCCTGGGCATAGGAGCGATGCTGGCCATATTCTTCCTTGTTATGATAGGGGTGAATGTTTCCGAGGGTAATGGTTTATTATCTGGCCAAGCGTTCAACAGTCCAAACTTCTGGCCGTGGTTTCTGGCCGCACCGTTAGGAGCTTTGGCCCTTGTAATCGCGGGATTCTTTTTCGTTGACGAGAAAAATAAAACGGTAGAACAGTTCTACTCGAACCGTTGGATGACGAAGAACGAGTTAAACAAGCTATATATTACAACCAGTCTGGCGACTTTGAAGCATGTGAAGAAAACTGGCACTCTTGTCCGATTCGAGGCGTTCGGCCGTGACATCCAAATCAATATGGTTCCAAAGGACTATCATACGATTGTTCTTGGGACAACTGGTTCGGGTAAGACGCAAGGCTATGTTTTGCCGTATGTTTACACACTAGGTCACAGTGGAGAGAAACCAAACATGGTCATCACCGACCCTAAGGGTGAAATTTACGCCCAGATGGCGGAAACTCTAAAAAGAAGTGGTTATGATGTACAGGTATTTAATTTGTCCGAGCCGACCAAGTCCAGTCGCTGGAATCCGTTTGAGCGTGCCTGGAACATGTTCCAGCGCGGACACGCCCTAGACAAAGAAATAAGGAAGCACGCTGGTATTGATCCACGATCCATCAACATGCGAATCATCGCACCAAGTTACGAAAACATCTGGTACGAATTCAACGGCGTTGCATTCCCAAATCTTGAGATGGCTCAGATGGAGGCTAAGACTCTTAAGCAGAGATTGATCAGCGAATGTGAAGCGGATATCAAGGATATATGTGAGGTTATCTGTCCGATCACTAATGAAAAAGATCCATCTTGGGAACAAGGTGCCCGTGACATGATTCAAGGTACAATTCTGGCGATGCTGGAAGACTCTCTTAAGCCTGAGCTTGGTATGACCAAAGACAAGTTCAATTTCTATAATGTCTTCAAGATTGTAACATTGCGTGACAGCGACCCAAATAATGCATTTGGTTCCATCGCAAAATACTTTGAAGGTCGTTCCAAGTTATCTCCTGCGGCACTTCTTGCTCAGACCGTTATTGCGAACTCCGAGAACACAAAGCGTAACTTCTTTGGTGTCGTTACTAATAAGTTATCTATGTTTGCAGATAAAGGTATTTGTTATATTACAAGTGGTACAGAAATCAGCTTCGACAAGTTTGTAGAACAACCAACCGCGTTCTTCCTCGTTATTCCTGACCAGATTAAAATCCGTCACCCTCTTGCAATCCTTTGTGTGGCCCAGCTATATAAGGCTCTTGTCGAACTTGCAAATAACTTTGGGGGAGCACTAAAATGGCCAACATACTTTATTCTTGACGAGTTCGGTAACATGCCAAAACTGGAGAACTTCGAAACAATTGTTACCGTTGCCCGTTCGCGTAGGATTTTCTTGAACTTGGTTCTACAGGATTACAAGCAGCTTGAGGCCGTATATGGTCAAGAAAAGGCAATAACAATCCGAAACAACTGTAACACTCAGATATTCATCGGTGTCAATGATATGGACACTCGAAAGGCCTTCAGTGACCTAATGGGTGAGATGGCAATTGAAAAACGAACCCAATCTGTATCCAAGTCCACGGGTAAGGTAACCGAGACTGATTCCGACGCGGGCAGCAAGTCCTGGAACTATGACACAGTTAGCCGTCCATTATTGCCGCCGAACGAGCTTCTGGATTTAAAGCCTGGAAACATCTATGTTTACTGTTTCGGTTTTAACCCACTGCGCTCCAAGGTAACAATGTTCTATCAATGTGTTAAAAATGGCTTAGTCAAGTTGTATCCCGCTCAAGACGAGTGGACGGCATCCAAGTACTTTGATGAGGAAAGCGTTTACTATGATATCCGCCGTCGTAACGATATTATCATCAAGAACGCAAAGCGTTCCGATGTATTTGATTGGTAATTTTTCCTTAAGTATTGCCTTCTGTTTAAATATACGCTACAATATATCGTTATGGTAGATATAGTAGATGTCCGAGGGGCGAAATCATCTGACAAGCCTAAAATTTGGCGTCTTTCCGAGTGTGTCAAGAAAAAGTTAAAGAAAAACGGCAACGGTCATTATTTAAGGCAATTTATAAGGGGCGTCAGGGGTGATATCTGGGATTTCGAACTGGGTAACACTTCAGTAGTAACAGTAAATGGCGAAATAGTCACGGTATCCTTTGCCAGGATGGATTGTGAGGATACTCAGAGGTACGAATATTTACTCAAAGTGCCGCCTGGGTCCCTGGGGGAAATAGGAACTTTTGGAGATCCTAAATATAGAAGGAGAGGGTTTGGTTGGCTGGCGTCGGCCAGTTCGGTAAATGTTCTGATTGAGAATGAGAAAATGTTTGCAGGTTATACAGTCGCCGAGGATAATGAAGGGGGAATAGGTTTAGGGGACAGCTTGGCCAGAGACAGTGATTACCCTATCATCGGCGGGGGCCGAATAGAAGTAGTACAAAATGTGTTCGAGAAAGGCCAAGAAGTTGAACAAAAATTATCAAGGTTGCTACATGCCTACAGACTTCCTTTGGAAATTATACCAAATGATGAATTGCTGGAATTGCACGCAGAGAGATTCATGCCTTAAGCAATGTTAAAAAGGCAGAAACGGCTTTTGGCAGAGCAATCTTGGCTGAATATGCACAAACAAGTGTCGCATCTTTTGGTTTGTGGCCTTCGACCTCAAACCCAACTAAGATATCTTCACCAAGTGTTTCTTTAGCAACGCTCAATATACCAAAACTTACACCGGCACTCTTTGCTACGAGTTGGATTATATTTTCTTGCATATCAACAACTATATCGGGTTCCTTGATGTTCTTGACGAAATACCCAACAGTGCGGAGGGCCAGGAATGGCAAAGTATTGAACTTCTCTTTAGAGATGGTTTCCTCTATTTTATTTGCTTTAGCAAATTCTGCCGTAGTGAAGAAGGTCTGAGGAAATGATTGAAGTTCTATCTGTTTAAATCCAAAGTTTGGAAATTTTTCAAGTGGAACAACACTTAATACAAGATGAGTTGCTCCTCTTTCCAGCCACTCTGCTGCGTCATCTATGGATTTATTCAATATATCGAATTTAATATTAGGATACCTGTCCCTAAACATTGCAATATATGGCGTCAGGTAATATCCCGCAAAGTTTGTTGTGCAAATTATTTTTATAACACTGTCTGTATTTTCGTTAAAGGTGCGGACATTTTTCTCGCCACCGTCAATCGTATCAATCGCCGACCGTATAGTCGGGTACAAGGAATCTGCATAACTGGATGGTTCCATCCCGCGGGGCAGAGGTGTGAACAAGGCAACCCCCAATTGCTTCCCTAACTCCTTAAGGTTTTGCGAAACGGCACTGTGCGTTGTGCCTGTCAATTCGGACGCCTTGCGGACACTTCTTGTCTCGTAAACAGCTAAAAATGTTCGATAAAGATTTAAATTAGTTTTATTTGCCATAAATGATTATACTACAAAAACTAGTATTTGTCTGGTAACGAAAGCTTGACAAAATAAGTCATTTTTGGTCAGAATCATGCAATATTCAACATTAGATATTTGCTCTACTGTTATAGTATGTATGCTAAGCCTAAAATTATCATAGTTGATGGTCTGTCGGGTGCAGGTAAGTCTACTTTTGCGGGGTATTTAGGAGAGCATTTAAATTGTCCTGTTATCCATGGGGATGAGTTCCTATTTGACTCCGTCTTGGCAAAACGCGAAGAAATGGAACGAATATTTGGTCATCTTCCACTGGAGGGGGAATCGGGCTTGGAATATTTGATTCGATGTGATCGCCATGAAGAAGTCGGCAGACACAGGGACTTCTTCGCAACGGCTAGAGACTATATCGAAAAAAGATTCGAGGAAAAGGTAAAACACCTTATTACAACCCAAGCACCAGAATTCGTTGTATTCGAATGGCTGACGGCGAACCAGTTAAATAAGCTGTGGCTTAATGCTGATTATCGTATAATGATTAATTCCGAGCCTGACGGTCGCACAAGGCGCCTGAACGAGAATATGTACAAAATCGGCAAGGAAAGGGTAGACATCCAACGGGTAAGAGAGCTCGCCCATGGGCCATGTTTGGTAAATGCTTCTAACATAAACACAGTAGTTTATAATCAATATGATAGCTTCCTGAAGCAGCACGCTAAAACAATCAGTTCAACTTTGCGCAGAATTCTATAAGTCCTTCGATAAAGGCTTGGGCTGGTTTCGTTATCGTTGCCTCGTTATACGCTAATACAGAATTAAATGTAGGGTTTTGCAAATCTTTGATTTTAATAGGAACGATATCCTTATTTTCAACTGCGGACAATGTGCTATCAAAATAATAACCAAGTCCAATTGCGTGATTTGTGAAGGCAATTGTTTTTTCGCTTGTCGCGGTAGTAGCGAAAATATTCAGTTTAATATCATTCTCATTTTGCAGGGTTCTCAGGAATTCGTGATGCCCAACGACGGGAAGGGTTGATAACTGTTCCAGTGTAATTGTCTCGCTAAGATTGTGTTCTGCAAGGAATTTCTTTGATGCTATAAATGTGCATTTTTCACTGTAGAGTGGAGTAATTTTGAATTTGTATCCTTTGAAATAATGATCAAGATCAATAACAAAGTCAATTCTGTGCAGGTTCAATAACTCGACCCCCCCCCTGCCATGGAACTCAAATGTAACATAGGGATATTTTTTCTTGAACTCGACAAAGTAATCTATTAGAGTATAACTAACAAGTGTTGATGGTGCCGACAGCCTGATAACGGCAGGAGTCTCCGGTGTGAATACTCGTACATTTACCTCGCCTGCATAAATCATATCAACCGCGGCCTTTATTACAGGGTACAGTGTTATTGCATCGCTGGTGGGCTCCATTCCGCGGGGCAGAGGGTTGAACAGGGTTATACCCAATTGTTTCCCAAGCTCCTTAAGGTTTTGCGAAACTGCACTGTGCGTAGTATTTGTTATCTCAGAGGCTCCGCGAACACTCTTTGTTTCATAAACTGCTAAGAAAGAACGATACAGATTAAAATTCGTATTATTGTTAATAGGCATGTGGTAATATTACATTAATCAGACTGGACTGTCAAGGTCATTCTATATGGACACTTCTCACAACTATCCATGCCTTTTGGGCATTCTCGGCATCTTGGGGGTTTGGCTTTAAGCTTCTTGCTCGCATGCAGTCTGATATAGTACAGGCCAATAGATCCCAGCTTCACCCCTGCAATCACTAATCCCATAACATTCATGAACAATATATTATTGTATAGCCCAAGAACACTAAATGCACCTGAACTAAATCTTATCCAATGTCCTTCTTTTGCCCACTGGGTCCAGTTAGCAAAGAGTTGTGCCCCCAGCATAACCCAGTCATACCAGTTGGCATTTGGATTGGTCAGTATAACATTTGTTAGTATGACGGCGAATATAGCTAGAGCACTAAACAAAAGGAAAGTGGCAAAGGATATCCACTTGGGCATTTTATCTTTGTTAACGGTAGTATAAATAAACGCTAGGGACTTTAACGCAGTAACGGCACTAATGCCCACGACTGCCCAATTACCAAGAAATGCGTGCATTCCAACCGAGAACAGGTTTCCAAAAAACATGCCCCACAGAATCATGGTCTTTCGTTTCATCTGAAAGGTTATAAATACCGCTGCAATGACCAGGACGCCGAAAACCTGGCTAACAATCCATAGTGCAATTGGAATTCCTTCGTTTATGAACATGATATCCTCTCTTTTAAGGTCTCACATAAATTGCTTGATAGGGCTCGTTATACTGTGGAAGTAATTCATCCAGTAATTTAATAACTTCTTCAGCTGTGGTTATCCCGTAAACACGGTCATTCTGAATTGCTGGATATCTTGTTCTATGGTCGACTGCCTGATCCGCAATACGCGACGACCAGCCGTCGATATTTTTATAGCTAATAATCAACTTTAACATGTGCCATGCTCCTGCAATTTCAGCCAGAGTTCCTGCCCCTCCTCCGATTGCAACAACCGCATCCGCGTTTATTACGATATTGTTTCGGTAAAAGTCAAGACCCGTCGCAATGACAATATCGGCGTAAGGATTTACTTTAGCACGATCAAAGAAAGGAGTTATTCCAATAGTGTCACCTTCTCGGTATTTTTTGGACTGCTTCGCTCCCTGCAGTGCTGATGTCATAACTCCTGTCCTTCCCCCTGTTTGGACTCTGTAACCTGCATCGACCAAGGCCTTGCCCAATGCCATTGCGACTTGGTGCTTTTCTCCCCCTTCCTCTATCGTTGCATCCCCGATTACGGCAATAATTTTTCTCATGACTAAGTATATGCTAAATGCTATAATATAGGCAAGGAGGAAAAGATGAGAGACGAAAGAGTGCTGAAACTAGCACACAACTTGATAACTCGCAGTGCAAACTTGCAAAAAGGGCAGAGCATAATTATTGAGGGTACACATGAATCTCGTGACCTAATAATTGCTCTTGTGCGAAAAACCTACGAGGTAGGGGGCTACCCCTTTGTGCGACTCAGTGAAGATCGTATAGGAAGGGAAGTGCTGATGGGTGTAACGCCAGAGTATTCTAAGCTGGCGGCTAAATACGCCAAGCCATTGTTCGAGGAGGCTGATGCGTATATAGGAATTGGTGCGGCAACCAATGTTTTCGAAACCGCAGATGTTCCAGCAGAAAAGAAAAATATTCATAGCAAGCACTACGGCAGACCAATCCACATCGACATTCGTGTTGCCAAGGGAACATGGACAATTTTGCGCTGGCCAAATCCATCTATGGCACAATTAGCGAAAACCAGTCAAGAGGCATTCGAGGACTTTTACTTTGATGTTTGCAACCTAGATTACGGCAAGATGGAGCGGGCAATGCAACCCCTAAAAGAACTAATCGAGAAAACTGATCAAGTCAGAATTATCGCACCAGATACGGACTTGACATTCAGCCTAAAGGGACAAAAGGCGGTGATTTGCTCTGGTCTACATAATATCCCAGATGGCGAGATTTTCACATCACCGGTTCGTGAATCGGTTAATGGAACAATAAGGTTTAATATTCCGTCTTTGCACAAGGGTCATGTACATGAAAATGTGGTTCTGAAATTCAAGGATGGCAGGGTAATTAACCATGATTCAACATGCTGTGATGCTCTTACAAATGAACTTGATGCCGATGAGGGCGCCCGCTATATTGGCGAGTTTGCATTCGGCGTGAATCCATACATAACCAAGTCCATGTACGACACCCTGTTTGACGAGAAAATGGGTGGTTCAATTCACTTTGCTCTGGGGAACTGCTATGACGATGCCCCAAATGGGAACAAGTCGCAATTACACTGGGATATTATTCAATCACACCTACCTGAATTCGGCGGGGGCGAGGTCTGGTTTGACGGTGTCCTCATCCGCAAAAATGGGCTTTTCGTCCACGGCGACCTCATTCCCCTCAATCCAGAACATTTAAAGTAGAAATTCATCGTGGGATTGAATTCTGTCACATCTTGGATCAAATAGAAACATTATATGTTATAATAATGTGATTTGCGGAGGAGAGAGGAGTCCTACTTCTTCAAGGTTTTTTTTCGAGGCAAAACCCTTGAAAACCCTCATAAACCCTGCCACCCCCCCTGTTTTGGCAAAAACCCTCAAGAAATGAATTGACACGCGGGTTCGACACATACTAGTATAGATATAAGGAGGTTTCTTTTATGAAAAGAACTATGGCAAGGGTTACTGGAATCGTGGCTATTGTGTTTGCCTCGATTGGGATACTGATGTCGATAATTTTTATGTCGGCGGCTTATACTTGGTCACTTTACTGGACCCATTCGGGTTGGAGCAGCTTTAGGGCATTAAACACAGGGTTGTTTGTGTTCTGGTTGATATTTGGTTTGTTATTGCTTGCTCTGTGCATTACACAAATTGTGTTAAGTGCAAAGTTGATTCAAAAAACTAACGATACAACAAACACACCAGCAGACTTTAACGGATTGCTGATAGCAGTAACAATTATGTCATTCTTCGCGGGCGGTTGGATTCCTTTGATTCTTGGTATCATCGCACTATGCATGAATAACGCAGAAGCAGGTGTCGAAGCAATCGCACACGCAGGATCAAAAGGTGTTGCCACAGGCAAGGGCGCGGGCAAAGCTGGCTCGGAATTTGACCAAGCGGTAGGCAGGCTGAAACAATACAAAGCAGATGGAATAATTGACGAGGTAACCTACAAAAAGAAAATGGACGAACTGTTCCAAAAGCACTACATGGGAGAGTAATTCATATATAAACCCATGTGCGGAATCATTGGATTTCTAGGTTTGGGTGGTGCAGTTAAAGAGGCAATAGAAGGGCTAGAGGCTCTTGAATACCGGGGCTATGACAGTGCCGGTATTTCTTTTTTAAAAGATGGCAGGGTGAAAACCATCAAATCCGTTGGAAACATTTCAAAACTAAAAGAGAAAGTTATTATTGAAGATGCCCACATTGCAATTGGTCACACCCGCTGGGCAACCCATGGTGGTGTGACCGAGGCTAACAGTCATCCACATCTCAGCCATGATGGGAGAGTGATAGTTGTTCATAACGGAATTATTGAAAATTATAAGGACCTGATTGACTTTCCGCGTAAATCCGAAACAGACACCGAGGTTATTCCTAACTTGATCTCAAAATACATGGATAAGGGCTTGCTGGTGGCAGTTAAAGAGGCCAGCAAGCATCTACGAGGCAGCTACGCATTTCTTGCCATGTCGCCACTGGAGCCAAATACCCTTGTTGCAACACGGTTTGGGCGGCAACCCTTGGTCATCGGTGAGGGTAAGGATTTCATATATGTGTCGTCCGATTTACCCACGGCACGACAAAAATGTCATACAATTTATGTCTTAGAAGAAGGTGAATTCGTATCCATTGCGGATGAGAAAATAGATTTCGGATTTGAAAAAGAGCCATTGAATTTGGAAATTGAAATAAAACCCGTGACAAAAGAAGGATATTCCACATTTATGGAAAAGGAAATTTTCGAGATTCCATCCGTAATTGAGAAAATAATTAAGAATTACGAAAATATTATTCAGGGCAACGAATTTAAAAAGCTATCGCGAAAAATAAAGAATGCAAGGACTGTACATATAACTGCCTGTGGTACGGCATACCATTCGGGGCTTGTATTGGCACAGCTGCTGGAATCCCATCAAGGAGTCCGTACAAAAACATATATCGCCTCGGAGTTGCCATTTGCGGACGCGTTTTTTGAAGAGGGCGATTTAGGCGTGGTTATATCCCAAAGTGGCGAAACCGCGGATACCTTGTCCGCTATGCAGATATTCAAGGAACATGGTCTTCCAGTCGCAGCTCTTTGCAATGTCGAGGGCTCATCTATTGCCAGGTATTGTGACTTTCTGTTGCCAACGCTTGCAGGCACAGAGATTGCTGTTGCATCGACCAAGGCATTTATCGCCCAAACAATTGTGGCCACCATTGTGGCACGACAAGGTATTCCACCAAAGAGTTTGATATCTCAAGCACGGGAAGTTCTGATTCAAGCACCGCGGATGAAAGAATTGGCGAAAGAATACAGAGACATCCGCAGTATCTTCTTTTTAGGAAAAGGTCTTGATGCGACACTTGCTTTGGAAAGTGCCCTGAAGGTCAAGGAGATTACCTATAAGCATTGTGAAGGTTTCCCCTCAGGCGAGTTAAAGCATGGAACACTCGCCCTTGTTGATGATCAAACCCTGACGATAATGTTATGCACAAGTAATGACGAGAAATTGAGAGCCAAGCAAGAAAATGCAAAATACGAGGTCAAGGCAAGGGGAAGTCACACAGAGGAATTCACGGCGGACAACTTTTTGGTCGGGGCAATGCATGCACAGCTATTTAGTTTGTATTTGGCCCAAGAGCTAGGCCTCAATCCCGACCAACCGCGAAACCTCGCAAAATCCGTGACAGTGGAATAAATATGTGTATACTTAAGATATGAACAAAGACCTATGTGATTTGTGCAAGGTGAATCTAGCGACCAAGGTTTCGAATCCATCCAGTGGGCGGATTCAGGTATGTGATGCCTGTATTATAAAAATGCGGGGAATTCAAAAACCCAAAGAGGAAAGGGTTTCCACATTGGGCTTGCCTACACCCTCCGAGATAAAGGCCCACCTCGACGAGTATGTTATCGAGCAAGAAGACGCTAAGAAGGTCATCTCCGTTGCCGTTTACAATCACTACAAGCGAATTCAAGACAGCGGCGAAGGTGTGCAGCTGGGTAAGAGTAATATCCTTATGATTGGACCGACGGGTTCTGGTAAAACTTATGTTTGCAGTATGTTGGCAAAAGCTTTGGATGTTCCGTTTACAATAGGAGATGCAACATCCATTCTGTCCTCGGGCGGGCGGGATATAGAGGCGATGATTGAAAAGTTATTGGCGGCGGCGGGCGGCGACCCAAAGAAGGCAGAGCGGGGAATCATCTATATAGACGAGATTGACAAGCTGGCAGAACGATACAGTAAGACAGGTAAAAGGGTCCAGCAAGCCCTCCTTAAATGTATCGAGGGTTCGATTATTGCGGGTGTAGACACAGGAAACATCTTATTTATTGTCGGAGGTGCATTTGTTGATCTCGAGTTTGTTATTGCCGATCGTATAGGTGGAGGTCACATAAATTTCGAAGGGGTGATGATAAGCGAGCTTATAAAAAATGTAACCCCAGGTGACCTGAAATTATATGGAATGATTCCTGAGTTCGTTGGTCGTGTTCCAATATATGTTGGATTGAACGAGCTAAATGTTCAAGCCCTTATTGATATTTTGACTGTGCCGAAAAATGCACTGGCCCAGCAATATAAGAAAATGTTCGCAATGGACGATGTCGAACTCGAGTTTACTATTGATGCCCTTGCAAAAGTAGCCCAGCTGGCACAAAAACTGAAAACCGGTGCCAGAGGTCTTAGGACTATCATGGAGGATAGGATGCGGGAAGTCATGTTCCATGCTCCAAGTAACAAGGACTTGCAAAAGGTTACTATAACTGCCGAAGTGATAACAGACAGAGCCTCGCCGATATTTGACTTTGTTTATGCAAACCCTGATCCCGAGCTTGCTGAAATTACACCTAAGAGAGAAAAGAAACTGATAGTTTAAGGGGGAGATGATGAGAGAGAAAATCGAACATAGAAATGGTGATCGCTATGAAGGTGGAATAATAAAGGGCAAGCGTCATGGTGCGGGCACTTATGTTTTTGCTGATGGCTCTCGGTACGAAGGGGGCTGGGTTAGTGGCAGGAAGCATGGCTCAGGCAAATTCTTTTACGCCAGTGGGGCTAAGTATGAAGGCTTTTGGAGTAACGACAGGAAAGAAGGAAAGGGAATGTATACATATCCCAGCGGCAACAAATATACTGGCTCGTGGCTGAATGGGTTGCCAATGGGGAAAGGGACAATGAAGTATGCTAATGGTGATAAATATGAGGGAATGTGGTTGAATGGGCTACCGCATGACATTGGAATGTACACAACGGCGGGCAAGCACATTTACATAGGTCATTGGCTTGATGGCAAGATGCATGGTCAAGGAGTATATAAATATCCGTTCGGTGATCGTTACGAAGGCGAGTGGGCGAACGACAAAAAGAACGGTAAGGGAATTCTTTTCTATGCGATCGGTGACAAATACGAAGGAATGTGGCAGGATGATGTACAACATCTTGAGGGGACATACTATTACGCCAACGGGCGACGCGAAAATCGAAAGTACAAGAACGGAGTATTACAGGAAGATAAAGGAGGTAGAAAATGAAAGAAGTAACAGTGGTGAACATCGAGGATGAAACAAAAGACAACCCAAATTTTAGGAAGATTTTGTGGACGGGTGAGAACTTGCAAGTATCGCTAATGTCTCTGCAACCAGGCGAGGATATAGGTTTAGAGGTTCATCCTGATCATGACCAATTCTTTAGAGTCGAGAAGGGTAGCGGTCAATTTGTATCGGGCGAAGCACAAGATAGCTTGTCGCACCCAGTTCCAATCAAAAGTGATTGGGCGGTTATGGTCCATAAAGGCACATGGCACAATATCATTAATACAGGCGAAAAGCCAATGAAGCTGTATACCATCTATGGTCCTACTCATCACGAGCCTGGCACCATTCACGCGACCAAAGCGGATGATCCCCATGATGATCACGAGCACCACTAAGAAAAACTCCCCAGATGGGGAGTTTTTGAATTAGCGGTCAAGGCCGCAGCAAGATTTAAACTTCTTGCCAGACTTACATGGACAGGGGTCATTTCGACCAACTTCCTTTTGGGATTGCTTTGTATATGTGCCCTGTGGTCGGCCGATTGGGGTTTGTGCCTCAGGATTGTGTCGAACAGGGCCGGACAGGTCTTCACCACGCCCACTGGTCATTTTTTGATGGCGGAACGGTTGTGGCTTTTCCTCTCTCTTTTCTACTTGAATTTTAAACAGGAACAGGGCAGTACGCTCGTTAATCTGTTCAATCATGTTGTTAAACATATCTATGGATTCGCGGCGATATTCGACTAGAGGATCTTTCTGCCCATACCCACGCAGTCCGATTCCGGATCGCAATTGAACCATTTGGTCAATATGATCCATCCAACGATCGTCAACCGTGTTTAGTAAGACATGTCTTTCGACATGGGCAAAGTTGAACCCTTCCTCTTTCAATTTTTCAACCTTCTCTTGATATTGTGTGTTAACGGCTTCCAGAACCATATCGATGATATCTGAGCTGTCGGCTCCTTCAGTGTTTTCTTTGTCTAGGTATTCGACCTCTTTTCCGAACAGTTCGCTACCTAGGACTTTGTTTGCCCGCTCTAGATCCCATTCACGCCAGTGGGCCTCGACATCAATCGCCTTTGATACGACTTTCTCTACGACATCGGGGAACATATTCATGATTTGTTGGTGGACATCAATGCCGTCAAGAATTTTGTTTCTTTCTGTGTAAATCAACTCCCTTTGCCCGTTCATAACATTATCGTATTCAAAAGTATAACGACGAGCGTCAAAGTAATGCCCCTCGACGGCCTTTTGAACCCTTTCGAATAATCGTGTCATCATCCGCGATTGGACATCATCCATTTTGAATAGACGCATAGTACCACCGATGATGGACTTTCCGAATCGCTTCATAATATCGTCTTCGGTACATATATAGAATATTGAAGAGCCTGGGTCTCCTTGTCGCCCTGAACGACCACGCAACTGGTTATCAATACGCCGTGAATCGTGTCGCTCGGTTCCGATTATGTGCAGTCCGCCCAGTTCTTGAATCTCTGCTTTTTCCTTGTCCGTTTCTTCTTTGAATGCTTTGTATAGTTCCTGATATCTGGCCCGATGTTCCAAGATTTTCTTGTCGTCAGTATCAACGATAGATGTTGCGTTATAAATGTCCTCGTCATCTAGGCCTTCTTTTTTTAGCTCTTGGGTTGCCAGGAACTCGGGATTTCCGCCCAGCAAAATGTCCGTACCACGACCCGCCATGTTTGTGGCGATTGTTACAGCACCTTTTTTTCCAGCCTGGGCGACTATAAGGCCTTCTTGTTCGTGATTTTTGGCGTTCAGAACAACATGAGGAACACGATCTTTTTTCAAATGTTTACTGATGAGTTCGGATTTTTCAATTGTAGTTGTTCCAATAAGGACGGGTTGGCCTCGTTCGTGACGCCACAGGACATCTTGTAGAATCGCGGCTAGCTTTCCGTCCATAGTCGTAAAGACAACATCTGGGGCATCTTGCCGTTGAACTATTCTGTTGGTTGGGATGGATACGACATCCACGCCGTAGATTTTTTGGAATTCTCGCTCTTCTGTTTTTGCTGTTCCTGTCATACCTGCAAGTTTCGGATACATCTTAAACAAGTTCTGAATTGTTATTGTTGCAACGGTCTTGTCCTCGTTCTTGATTTGTACGCCTTCTTTTGCCTCGATTGCTTGGTGAAGACCGTCTGAATATCTTCGTCCGACCATGGCTCGACCAGTGTTTTGATCGACGATGACTATTTCCCTATCTTTATTAATCAGGTAATCTGCGTTATCCTCAAACAGGTAATGTGCCTTCAGCGCGTTGTTGATAAAGTGGTTCAGCTCCATATTATCGGCACTGGAAATATTATCTGTTCCGAACTGGCGTTCGGCTTTTGTAATACCGTCTTCCGTCAGGCGGACGGCACGCTCTTTCAGATCGACTTCATAGTCATCCTCACGCAAGGTTCGTACGAACTTGTCGCATACACGATACAGGTCAGAGTTATCTTTTGTAGGCATGCTCATGATAAGAGGTGTTCTGGATTCATCAATCAGAATACTGTCCGCCTCGTCAACAATTGCATAAAAGTGCCCGCGTTGAACCCTGTCTTCCTTTTTATGAGCGACATTATCACGCAGGTAATCAAAACCTAATTCAGAGCTGGTAACATATGTAATATCAGCACCGTAGGCCTGTTGCTTTTCATTTTGTTCGCTGTGTGCCCTTGCAAATGCTACGGTTAATCCCAAGAAGCGGTGGACTTTGCCCATCCACTCGGCGTTACGCTTTGCAAGGTATTCGTTGACCTCGACGATGTGTACGCCCTTGCCCTCAAGTGCATTTAGGTACGCGGGCATGGTACAAGTCAGGGTTTTACCCTCACCGGTTTTCATCTCGGCAATTCGACCCTGGTGCAGGGCAACCGCCCCCAAGACCTGAACATAGAATGGTCGTTGTGTCAGGACCCTCCACGCGGCTTCTCTTACAACAGCATATGCTTCGGGAAGCAAGCTGTCTATTTTCTCGCCGTCCGCAAGCCTCTTTTTGAATTCTTCCGTTTTTGCCCGTAACTCGGCATCGGACAATTCCGCGATTCGTTCTTCGAATAGCATGACTTGGTCAGCCACTTTTTTTAACCTTTTAACATTCCGTGCGTTGTCGCTTTGAAACAATCCCATATCGCCAATTATATAATAGACTTCTTTGTTAGTAAAGTGTTATATTAAATCATGAGCGAGAGGGACGAAGAAGCACTCGATTATGAATATTACGAGGATAGCTATGCCGACGACGAGGGGTCTTATGAGGATGATTATTCCGAATTCCAAGAATTCGGCACCGAAGATGAATATTTGGACATAACAAACAGCGAGCAACATAAGTCCGAGGAAAAGCAAATGGGATATGACAAGGACTGTCCAAGATGTGGCAGGAAGACAAACAGTATGGTTACAAGCAGTACTGGCGAAGTGCGCTGTAGAGAATGTTATTCTTTAGAAGGTGAAAGGAATAAATGTCAAAGATGTGGTCAGGGAGACATTCAATTATCAAAGCATAAAAACTTATGGCTTTGCCAGAACTGTGCAAAGGGCGAACGCGATGGGAGTGCCCCTAAGCCGCCTCCTCCGGTGATAACTCCTACATATCTAAGGGAAACAATCACGGTAGGCAGGCGGAAAATGACCCGTTGGAAAGCATGGAGGCGAAAAGATCCGATATTAACCAGGGCAATCAGCCTTTCAGTCAAAGGTATAATGGCGGGGGCGACTGCTGGATGGTCTGCGAAGGTGATTCTGCCATTTGGATTAATGGATGCCCTGATGGGGGGGGACTTCAAACTAGATACCGTAAGTGTGTGTTTGAACAGCAAGATTTACGGAACTATATTCTGGGGATTCTTTTTAAAGGCTCTGATAGCGAATCAGATAAAGCTTCAAGCCCTAGATGCAAAATTCAAAGCAGGAGGAGGGAAATAGTGAAAAAACAAATAATTTTTATGTCGGTCACAACTTTGGCGTGCCTATTTCTGGTTTTCAGTTATGGCATCGCAATTTTCGGATTCTTGTTCCCTGCCCCAATGGTTGGGTTTATGGACAGTATGGGGGCAGACAGGGCGGCCTTGATGTTCTCCGAGAGGAGGTTTGTGCAAAATGATTCTGATACGAACTTGTTAGATGCACTTGATCGGAATATCAGCATGCAAAGACACACAAGGGTGATTGAACTTACGGAGGAATTGATTGAAAGAAGGCTAGAAGATGCTCACGACAGGGTAGAAGTTCTTGCTGGAATCAGCGGAACAATCCACATTGCCTATGTCCAGGCTTTGCTGCATGCAGGCAGGTACACTGGAGAGGACGGGGTGGAAGGTATAGTTTATGATATCTTGCACTATCCCCAGTTAGGGCGTCCCGCGTTTGTTTATCATTTGTATGTTTATCAAACTTCCGCAGATACCCAGCACCTACATAACAAGTTTAGATGGTACATAGATCAATACGATGCACTATTAGTCGCAGAAAAAGAAGAAGACGAACCAAATCAAGCACATATAGCTTTGGCCGAGATTTTCTTAACACTAGCAAGGGGGACAGTAACATGGAGAGATTAGAGAATGTAAACTTTATTGAAAGGGATGTTATTGAGTCTGTAGCACGCGGACAAAAGATTATAACGCGATATCCCCCCGAGCCAAACGGATATATGCACATTGGCCATGCAAAAGCTTTTGGAATTAATCGTGGTTTGGCGTTGAAATATGGTGGCAGAACGAATCTGAGGTTTGATGATACAAACCCCGAAAAAGAGGACATGAAATATGTCGATGCGATGCAGCGGGATTTGTTCTGGTTGGGGTTGGAATGGGAAAATTTGTTCTTTGCGTCTGATTATTATGAGGATTTATACAAAATGGCCCAAACCCTGATAAAAAAGGGTTTGGCATATGTTGATTTTTCGACGGCTGATGAAATAAAAGAAATGAAAGGGGGGCTTGGAATCCCAGGGCGGGAGAGTAAATACAGAAACACCGATTCAAAGCTTAACATGACCGAGTTCGCCAAAATGCGAAGTGGCGATTATCCAGACGGCCACTGTGTCTTGCGGGCAAAGATTGATATGAGTTCTGGTAATATGAATATGCGTGATCCCGTGATTTATCGAATTATGCGAGTCCCACATTACAGAACAGGAACGGATTGGTTGATTTATCCGCTGTACGATTTTGCACATCCTTTGTCCGACGCGATTGAAAACATATCACATTCCAATTGCTCTCTGGAATTTCAAGACCATCGTCCACTATATGATTGGTTTATCGCTAATTGCTTAGATATGAAAACTCCACCAAGACAGTTCGAATTTTCCCGCCTGAATGTCGAGCAAACAATTGTGGGTAAGAGATTCTTAAA
>WRBH01000023.1 GCA_009784665.1 Bacillota bacterium
AAAATACTGCCTGCACGAGTAACTGGATCAAATGCAGGGGGTGGTTGGATTGGTTGAACCGCAGGTTGGATTGGAGGGGGGGGTGGCTGGATCGGCGGTGGATTAAATTGAGGGGATTGTTGTTGGGCCTGGTATGGGATAAACCCATCACCAAGAGCAGAATAGAGAGGACTAAGGGCATTGTTTTGTTGCATCTGGTGTTGTTGCATTTTCAGTGCCGCCTCGGTCGACCATTGGTTTATTTGGTCAGGAATGGATGGTTGAGGTTCTATCTCGGCGAGTGGCACGGGCACTGATTTTTCATCCTCTTCTGGTGGTTTGGCAAATCGTTCAATGGTTAGGCCTAGCTCGGACTTGTTTTTGTCATGTCGTTTGCGGGATTGCTTTTCGATAAGTTCTTGGTACTTTTTCTCGAGGCGGACTTGCAGGTCTGTGTCCCCTGCCTCGATTGCCTCTTCGCGTTCTGCAAGGATTTTTGGCAGTCTCTTGATGACCTTGTTCTCGCCAACATTCGTCACTATGAATGTTGTCAGAAATGCCGAGGCAACAATGAATTTCACTCCTAGAAGAACAAGAGCTCCCTCGAGAAATAACACGATATGTAAAACAAAAGCAGGGACGGCAAAGAAAAATCCACCAGGTGTTAGGTTATCAAACCCATATATGATGTAATCAATAAACGATATCCCATCCAAAGTCCCAGCCGTGAATGCTATATGCAGAGCGGTAAATAAAGTGAAGACCATTGTCAGGCTGAGAAACAAATATCGCCTGTTCACCCTGTATCGTCTTTCAAGATGTTTTAACAAGCCAAAGACGAACAGTAATGACAAGAGTGCAAATACATACACCCCAAATAATCCAAAAATCCAGGTATTTATAATAAGATTAGGCAATGCCCCAAGAAACAAAACAAAAAACGCCGCAACGCCCATTATAATAGCACCAACGCGATTTTTGCGTCGGCGAATCTTTGGTTTTGTTGTATCCGCATTCCCTGAAAGAATCACTTTTTACTCTCCCCTTACCAAGCCTAGCAAATATTCCAAGTATTGACAACTTCCTTTGCGAACTCTCGCCCTACCCCTGCAAGGACTGCGTTGTCATATTTAAGATACTGGTTCGAGACGCGTAAGACATCGTTTATTGTTACTTTGTTAATGTCGGAAAGGTATTCCTCTAATGACTTGATCTTGTTAAACTCGGCAAGACTGGTTGCGTTCCTGGCGTTTACAACATGTGTTTGTTCGGCATTAAATAACTCTTGGCATTCGCGTTGGTTACGAACCTTGGACATTTCCTCTTGTGTTGGTCCTTCTTGCTTGAATTTTTCGATTTCGCTTTTAATAGTTTCAAGAACTTTCTTTGTGTTATTTGGTGTACAGGAAAACCAGATATAAAAGTATCCGCCGATGTCGTATAGAGCTACACCGCCACTTATTGAATATACAAGCCCAAGCTTTTCGCGAACGGAACTGAACAATCGACTGGACATCCCTGCGGCCAAAATTTCGTAGATATATGCCCAGATATATCGGTCAGGATGAACATTGTTAACAATTGGAAAGAACAGGGTCATATTGTGTTGTTCGGTGTCTTTTACCTTTGTTACGAATACACGATTTGGAATGACTTTTGAATCTTCAGGGGTATTCTTGATTTTTGGTTTGGATTGTTTTTCGAACTTGGACTCGAAATATTTCTCGGCCAACTCCGAAGCTTTTTCAATAGTTATATCGCCCGAGAATGATACAATTGTTTTGGATGGGATGTAGTGCTTTTTGATGTAGTTATATATGTCTTCGGGTTTGTATCCTCGGATATCTTCGACAGTTCCGGCGATATCGTGGCCGAGGGGTGTCCCTGTGAAAAATGTTTCCCTTGCCAAATCAAACATGGCACTGCGAGGCTCGTCGTCACGCATGTGGATTTCTTGGACGATAACCTCGGCTTCTTTGTAAAAATCTTCATCGGCGAATTGGGTATTAAAGTACATGTCAGACATGACATCAACACACTGTTCGGTATTAACGGCAATGCCTTTTGTCCAATAGCAAGTCGCATCATTGGATGTATAAGCGTTCAGGTCAACGCCAAGTCCATCAAGTGTGGATGATATATCCTCGGCACTTCTTGTTGTTGTGCCTTTGAACAGCATATGTTCAACGAAATGGCTTAAGCCGTGCTCGTTATCCTCTTCGTCGCGGCTGCCGACCGCTATGAAAATATTCGTCGATACCGATTTGAAGTTTGGCATTGGCTGGACAACCAGACGCATTCCTGATGGGTAAACTTTAATTATTGGTTTCATAACTTCTATTCTAAATCATAAAATAGACTATGTCAAAGAGAACTGCCCTGATTGCCAATGTTGTTATTGCCAGTATTTTGCTGTCCCTGTCTGTTGTTGTCTTTACAACAGATTTGAATTCCGTGTTCTTGACCGTTTCGGCACCGATGCAAAACGGCAATCGTGAGAGGCAGAGTGTATCATTCATGGTTGCAGTGAATGGACAGACGCCCCACCTGGCACCCCTGATTGATATCTTGGACGAGCGAGGGGTTGGGGCTACATTTTTCCTGTCTGGCAGTTGGATTGGGGCGAACCTGGCCCTGACACGCAGATTATGTCGAGACTTTGAGGTTGGCAACATGGCATTCAGCGGCACCGACATCAGGCGAAAATCCGAATCTGCACAACGCCAAGAAATCGCAGATACACACAGTTTTTTACAATCTGCTGCCTGTCACCCGACTAGATTATTCTTTCCGCCGAATTCATCGTTTAACAGAAATACTTTGCGTGCTGCGGAGTCCCTTGGTTACATCACTGTCCTCCCCTCTGTCACTGACCTGGCGTCCATAAATTTTCGAAGTGGCGATCTGATATTGTTAAAACCCGACATGGTTACCCTGCATGCCCTGCCTTCACTTATCGATCACTTTTTGGCGACGGGATATTCAATAATTCCTGTGTCCGAGGCGATTGTGTAAATATTAAGTTGTAAAACATCTCGTCCGAATTTATCGATATTTTCGGACGCAATATTAAACCATATGATTTCCGAATCCGAACACCTAGGTGACAGAATTCAATATATAGGTGAATTTATTTTAAAATTCATTACATCCTCGGGGAAGAGCCTATTCTAGATTTCCACACGGCCGAGGAGGTAGTCGGTTGTGACGCCGAAGTAGTCGGCGAACTTTATAAGGAGTACCCCGCCTGGGACAGATCGACCACTGGTATATGTGTGAATTAAACCTTCTTTTACACCCATCTCTATTTCAATAACTCTTACCGGCTTCTCCGTAAGTCTTATAAGCTCATTTAATCTTTTCGCAACTATATCTGCTAGTCTCACATTACTATACTAGATTATTGTCAAAAATTGCTTGACATATCAGCAATTGCTGATATATATTTAGTTATGGGAGGTGCAGATTTTGGAGAGAGTGTTATATTTTCAGAAGGTTTTGCAGGAGCTGATGGATGAGAAGGATGTTGATAAAAAGGAGTTGGCACAAGCAATTGGTCGTGAAGTAAGCGTTATTGAGAATTGGTTTATGGGAAAAAACTTGCCTGGTGCCCATGCGTTGAAGGACTTGGCAGATTTTTTTGAAGTTAGTGCGGATATGTTGTTGGATACGAAATTTGACGATTAGGAAAGTGTTGCCTTGATGCGGCGGATTCCGGCACCCGCGGATTCCTCTTTCTGGATTTTAAAGATGCCCAGTTCAGATGTGTTTTGAACATGAGGTCCACCACAGATTTCTATACTGTCCTCCCCTATAAAGAAGACCTTTACAACATCTCCGTATTTAGCCCCAAAAGCCCCGATAGCATTAATTTTCTCGGCATCTTTTAAAGACATTTCTTTGTAAGTTACCGATAGATTTTTTTGGATTAGTTCGTTTGTTTCCTTTTCAACTTTTTTTATCTCGTCTTCCGTCATTTTATGGTCAAGGGTAAAGTCAAATCGTAATCGTTCGGGAGTTATGTTTGAACCTTTTTGCATAACTGTTTTCCCGAAATTCCGACGGAGAACCTCCAACAACAAGTGGTTGGCGGTGTGCAATTTGGTTGTTTCGCCCGAAGTATCTGCCAGACCTCCTTTGAATGCCCCGGCAGATGCTGTTTGTGACATCTTGGTGTGTTTGTCTTTTTCCGCGTTATATTCGTCGATACTGAATGTCATCCCTTTTTCGGCTGCGAGTTCTTGGGTGAACTCTAGAGGGAAACCATAGGTCTCGTACAATTTGAATGCGGTTTTTCCGTCGAGGGTTTTTAGTTTATTGAATTCCTTTAACCCTCGCTCGAGGGTTTTTTCGAACTTGGAGACCTCGTCCATGAAGACTTTTGTTATCTTCTCGCTGGCTTGAATTTCTGGATAGAATTCGCCTAGGATGCCTGAGAAATTGTTGATAAGTGCGGGATAATCCTTGAAGTTCAATTGGTGTGCATATCGAACCGCACGCCGAATCAGGCGACGCAGGATGTAACCCTGACCCGTATTGTTTGGTGTGACTCCATCCGCAATCAGAACAATTGAGGCACGGGTATGTTCGGCGATTACTCGGCCTGATTTGCAGGTACTGCCTATTATTTTAAGAGCCCCGTTGAAGAGTTCGCTTTGGTACACATGTTCATAACCATTAATAAGGTATAGGATTCGTTCAAGCCCATAGCCTGTGTCTACATTTTGTTGTTTGGCTTTGCGTGGTTTTGCCCCTGGGGAATCTATTATGTATTCCATAAAGACATCGTTTGCAATTTCGACAAAACGGCCGCAATCGCATGCCGGGTCGCATTTTTCACCGCAAGGCTTTTTATCAGTTATGAAGTGCATCTCGGTACACGGCCCGCATGGACCCGTTCCATTAGGTAATTGCCACCAGTTGTCGGCCTTGCCAAGGAAATATATCCTTTCTTTCGGAACGCCGACCGAGAGCCATAGTTTGACGCTTTCTTCGTCGCGGGGTGCAATTTCGTCGCCCTTGAATACAGTTACTGCTATCTTTTTGGGTGAAATGTTAAGCCAGTCTTTTCCCGTCACAAATTCCCAGCTCCATTTGATTTTGTCCTCTTTAAAGTAATCCCCCATGGACCAGTTACCCATCATCTCGAAAAAAGTCGTGTGGGTAGCATCCCCTACATCGTCGATGTCGCCCGTTCGGATGCATTTTTGGACATTCGCAAGACGCACACCCAAAGGATGGGCCTCCCCCATCAAGTACGGAACAAGCGGGTGCATGCCACTGTTAATAAACAAGACGCTTGCATCCCCATCAGGCACAACCGAGGCACTTGGAATTATTGCGTGCCCTCGTTCACGATAAAACTTGAACCAAAGTTCCTTTAATTGTTTATAGGTCATCAAACATTTTAGGACATTGATAAATGTATGTCAACTTTATTCGAAGTTTGAGGGCTGGGTGAAATCGCCCAGACTGTCTTGGTAGATATCGACTACATTACGATCCTCGCTGAATGCGTCTTCATCAGGGTTATATTTGAATGTTACACCGCCATCATAGGCATCCGGATTTATGGGGTCATCTTCAACTGGGAGGCCCGCCCAGGTCACCAAAGTCATCAAACATATCGTCGCTGAAGGCTTCGCCGACCTTTGGAGGCGGTTCTGGTGCTGGCGGAGGTGGAGGGGGTGGTGCTGGAGCAGGCTCGGGCTCTGGAGATGGTGCTGGCGGAGGTGGAGGGAGTAATGGTTCTGGCTCTGCCTGGATTATTGGTTCTGGGGTTGGTGGAGGCGGCAATGGTTCTGGGGTTGATTCGATCACTGGCTCTTCTTTTAAGCCAAGGTTTCCAAAATCCTCCTCGAATGTTGCTTGTGCCTTGTCTTGATTGTCCTCGGCGTCAAGAGCAGAGAGAATGTCTTGTGCCTGCATGAACAGTTCAAGCTCCATTTGCTTGTCTTGTGGCATTTTTGAAATTTCCTCTTGCCGATCTTTTGGCAGAGTTTTAAAGATGTCAGGTAATTCATCTATTGGGTCGATATCTTCTTTTGGTTTTGGTGTAAAGGCAGAGACAACTTCCTCGCCGACCGTTTCTGGGGCCCCTTCTTTACGAGGCAATTTCGGCGGCGTATATCCCTCGAATATATCTGTTGGAGGCATTATTGCCTTTGGTGCCTTTGGGCGTTTTGGCTCGGGCTCTGGAGCCGGTTCTGGTTTCTTTTCAGGTTCTGGCTTTTTCTCTTCTTGGACCTCTACTGCCGGAGCTGTAATCACAGGGGGTGGCAGTACTGGAGGAGCAATCCTGGCAACTGATGGTCTGCCTTGGTTAAATTGATATCCTGAGTATAACTTGATCCTGTGATCTACGAACTTGCTTTGTGTGTCAAGGTCAGGGCTGTCTACCGTCAAAGTTCTGGCCCCCAGTTCTTTTAGATGTTGGAATAACGATGCTGCGGGCCCCTGGCCCGTCCATACAAACACAATATTAAAGCGGTGCTTTTCTGTTAAACGAACAGCATCAACAACCAGTCGTGTATCAATAACCGATACTTCAGGCTTGAATGGCATTCGACCGATTGTCTCCATACGATTTTCGGCGACGATTTCTTCGAACTCTTCGACAAGGGCATCGGTATAGCCGTATAATTTCGTATAAACCACTTCGCCTAAACGACGAAGTTCTGATAATACCTCGATAAGATTGTTAATCCGCAAGCCTGTGTTATCTAGGTCTATAAAGACACCGATACTTGTACCCGTTTTCTTGGAGCGAACAGGTTTCGCCACCGCGACCGTTTTGGCAGGCAGTTTCTTGACGGGCTTGGCCACAGGCTTTGCCACCGCTTTTGACGCAGGCTTTGCCTTGTCCTTACCCTTTGGTATTGGCTTGGTTACGGTTGGCTTGGCTTTTGATGTTGCACTTGCCACTATTACTTTTTGTTTCCCCATATCGCAACATATCATGTATACTGATTCCATGCAATTAGTTTTGGCTATAGAAACGAGCTGTGATGAAACGGCTGCTGCGGTTGTTAATGGGGACGGGAAAATCCTGAGCAATGTTATTGCGTCCCAAATGGATATTCACGCAAGGTATGGAGGAGTTGTCCCAGAGATTGCCAGCCGTAACCACATCATGATAATAGATAAGGTTGTACAACAAGCCTTGGATGATGCAAGTGTTACTGTGTCCAGTTTGACTTTGGTTGCAGCGACCGCGATGCCAGGGTTGCCTGGTGCTGTTATGGTGGGGCGTACTTTTGGCGAATCATTGGCAACTGTGCTTGGAATTCCATTTATACCCGTTAACCATGTGCACGGGCATATAGCGTCGGTGGTGGTTAGTAAGCCGCACTTGTCATTAGTTGTCAGCGGCGGGCATACATCTCTATATAGAATTGACGGCAAAGAGATTACTTTATTAGAGCAAACACTGGATGACGCAGTTGGCGAGGCATTCGATAAAGTCGCGAGAGTTTTGGGATTAGGTTATCCAGGGGGACCTGTGGTTGAGAAATTGGCCCGTGATTGGAGCGGAGAAATTATTCAATTCGTCAAAAAGCCGAACTATCATATTGATGGGTTTTCGTACAGTGGATTGAAGAGTGCAGTAATAAGTTACTTGAACAAGCACAAGAATTTTAACCTGGGGCAAATTTGCCACTCGTTCCAGTTGGAGGCATTTACCCAGCTCTCTTATAAGTTAAAGCGATACTTTGATAAAAGTGATATCAAAACTCTATGCGTCAGTGGAGGTGTTGCTGTAAACAAGTTTTTACAGGAGTTGCTAGAAAGCCAGTTAGGACCAATGGGGGTTAGTGTATACTTTCCTGCTGCTGAACTTTGTGGGGACAATGCAGCTATGATTGCTATGGCTGCATTGAAATTCCATTGACAAATCAAGGATGAATTGATATGGTAAAATCATGAAAAGACAACGGGGTGAATTGCGGGAAGAAGCAAATGCGTCAAAGCAACGCCTTGCTGGCGGCTTTTGGCATGGAACTGGGATAGATATAGCCAAAGATCAAATAGCGAACCCCAAAGTCGAGCCATTTGAAGAGAAGGTAAAAAGACTTGTCAAAGAAGGACACTCGAACCCTGTATCCGAAATGTTGGACAAGACCCATATGGAAACTTTGTTCGGCCCAGAAAGGGAGAGATACATACTTGAAACTTCGAGCCGCGTCCAGCAAGTGATTATGTCAATGCCAAAAAAGAAAAAAGGCTAGGATCATTGCACCCCAGCCTGATTTCTCATGATGAACTTCGTTCCGCTAGTTACTTGCCACAAGCATCAGTCCCAGAAGCTTTAGCTTTGGAACTTGCGCGTGTAGCTTTAGTAGCGGCACTCCGCACGGACTTTGCGCGTGCAGACTTGGCTCTACCAAAACGCATAGTTCACCTCCTTCTGCTCAACGAGTGCCACCTATCAAACACTCGAAGAGCGAAGGATTGATGACCTATGTGTTGAACAGAATTAATGTACGCAGATTTTGTCGAAATATACGCCTATTGAAATGTTTATATCTTATGTGGTATACTTGATGCATGCACAATACAAAAAGATTCTTTAATTTAATAGAGTCTCGCACAGGACAAGATGGTTTGACCGAATATGCAGGACTCACCGCCTTTTTGCCAAACAATCGAAAATTTGAACATGCTCCTGATTTTAATGTCAGTCATATACCTGACTTGGAAGATGCACTTGAGGATTACCTTGAGGCAGTTACGACAGTAAAGACAGGATTTACTAATCCCCTGAATATCAAGGGAAATTTAGAGGATTACTTTTTATATAACTTGTTACGGGACATGGCAAATTCAGATTACGAGGACTTGGCAAACTATGTCCGTCGACGAACCGAGTATATCAAAGATACAACCTTTAATGAATTTGATACTGAGACCCAGTTAGGGCAGTTGGACGAATTCAGTCTTTCAGCAAAGCGTACACAAGAGCTGCATGGATTAGAGACGCCTTTCGCAATGAACTTCTTTTTCAGAAATCACAGCAAACCCTATCGCCTGCCAAAAGTTAGATATGCCATATCAGACGAAGAAAAGGGAAAAACAGCATGTATCTATTGCGTTCAGGACGGACAACTGGGAACACAAAAAATTAGATTCGCCGAGGAGTTGGAAAAAAAGATCAATGGCGTTAACAAGGGAATGAAAACACTCCGCAACTGTGAACCGCGTCAAGTCTTATCCCTGACACTTTTCATAAAAATGTTGCATGAAAAAGGTATTCGGAATATAACCGCTCCTGATTATATCCCACTGAGATACGGTATTCGATATGACGAGAATGCTAAACACATTAAAGATGATGATATTTTGGACGCCATCCAATCACGAACAACAGATTCTTTTATGCGTCTATTCCAGCGATTGCAGGAGCAAGTCGAAGGTATTACCATTACATCAATTCCAGGGGAAATGGACAGTTATATGCATGTCGAATTAGCTGACGAACTTGGCACAAAAAATGAGTTGCTATCTCAGCTTTGCGGAATTACGCAAACGGCAACAGCAAGCTTGTCTGTATGACTGATACTTAAAACCGCGTTAACCCCACTGAGGTATGGAACCCCTGCCTCGTTATGTCTGACCTCAACTAATGCCAACTGGCTCTTTACTATGCCTGTTCCCAATGCTTTAAAGTACGCTTCTTTAGCCGCATAAATTCCCGCTGCTGTTTCCTTTGCCCTGACCCCCTTGTTTCTTATGTAATCAATTTCATATTTGGAAAAGACCCCCATCGGGATGTCCCGGCCAACCTCTAAAATATCAATCCCAATCTTCAAAATCACCCCCGTTTACCACACTTCTTACCAAATCAATCTCGAAACCCTTTCTCATAAGATGTCCAAACAGTTTTCTTCTTGTTTCGCGGCTGTCCTCACGCCCCTGCATCCACTTTTGGGCAACTTGTTTTGCCAAGTCCTTTTGAATAGCCTCGTCAATCTCGGCGGTATTTGCTTCGATAATTTCACGGGACAGACCTTTTTGATACATTTTAGTCAGGATTGCCCCCCTACCCTGCTTTGATCGTTGTTGTTCGACAAAGAGTTTGGCATAGCCCTCGTCATTTATATAACCATAGTCCTTTAGCTTTTCCACAACTTCGTCAGCCTCTTCCAAAGTGGCTCCCTTTCCAGAGAGCCACTGCCGAACTTGACGCTCGGTTTTCGGATATGATAAGACATAATTTAAGGCTTTTTCGAACATTGTGTTATACTCGCTTAGACATAGAAAATTTTCATATTAAGCATAAAAGATATTGCTTGGATAAGGAAGCTCATCTTGATATGAACATCTTTTGGAGTGCAATCAATCTGGAAAGCATTACCAACCTTTTTGCAGCCGTATTGGCGCAAAATTGCAACCAAGTTCTTGATGACATCAGGCTCGCTTAATTCGAATATTTTGTCCAGCTGCTCTAGCGTCGACCCTTCATCACTTAGCACGAATCCACCGCCTGCCCCTGGGACAAGATAAATCTCGTACATTCCTCCCTCGATTTTATATACGGGAAATTGAATTGCATATCTTCCATCACCTGTTTCAATTATCTTTATTTTGCTCTGGAAAAATTGTTCTAGTTGCTGCATACTGCTACCTCCTTGTATGGTTTAATTATATCATACGACTCGTTGCAAGTCAATACGCCCTTTTTCGTCAATCTTTATTACCTTGACTTTGACATCATCGCCTACTTTGACCACATCAGTTACCTTTGCAATGCGTTCTTTGGCAAGTTTGGAAATGTGAATCATTCCCTCCTTACCTTTGAATGCGACGAACGCCCCGATTTCTATTGTTCGTACAACTTTTCCGTCAAATGTATCACCAATAATAGGTTCAAAAACAATGCCTTCAATAATCTCACGGGCACGCATCAAGCACTCTTCGGATGTACCACCGATAAAGACCTTGCCATCATCGTTAATGTCGATTTCAACGCCTGTTTCTTCGATGATTTTGTTGATTACTTTACCGCCGCTGCCTATTACATCTTTGATCTTTGCTGGGTTAATTTCGATGATTATAATTTTCGGTGCGTATTTTGAAAGTTTAGTCGCCGGCTTGTCAATTACCTTGTTCATAGACTTTAGGATTGCCATGCGTCCGTCTTTGGCCTGGGACAATGCAACTTTGAGCGTTTCACCATCAATACCTGCGATCTTCATATCCATTTGGATTGCTGTAATTCCTTTTTCGGTTCCCGCTACCTTAAAGTCCATATCGCCCAGGAAATCCTCGACCCCTTGGATGTCAGATAGGACAGCGACCTTGCCGGATTCCTCGTCCTTGATAAGGCCCATTGCAATTCCGGCAACAGCAGCTTTTAGGGGTACACCGGCACTCATAAGAGCCATACTGGCCGCACAGACAGACGCCATAGAGGACGAACCGTTACTGGACAGAACTTCTGACACTGAACGGATAGCATATGGGAACTCACTTTCGGTTGGCAGAAGTGGTTCGATTGCACGCTCTGCTAGTGCACCATGGCCGACCTCTCGCCTTGATGTTGCCCGCATGTTTCGTGCCTCTCCTGTTGCATATGGCGGCATGTTATAGTGATGCATGAATCGCTTGTGGTCTTCGTCATCAAGGCCGTCTAATTTTTGACTGTCGGCTATCATACCTAGAGTACATACATTAAGAACCTGTGTGTTCCCACGAGTGAATACAGCTGAACCATGGACACGCGGCAACATTCCAGTTTCGCTCCAAATTTGACGAATGTCTTTTGTTCCCCTTCCGTCGGGGCGCAAGCCCTTTGTCAAAATCTTGTCACGGATGATTTGCTTTTTGATTCCTTCTAGGATTTCTTCGAACTCTGCTTTCCTCTCGTCGTATTCTGCCGCAAATTGATCGGCAATCATTTCGTCGACTTTACGCTCGGCGGCCCTTCTCTTCTCTAGATCTGTTTCAGTCAGAGCTTTTTCGATAAAGCTTGTTGCATAACTCGTGACCCGTTGCTCTAGACTCTCGTCAATTTTATTGGTTACTATATCCGCTTTGTCCTTGCCGATTTTCTTGACAATCTTTTCAATGAATTCAATTTGGCGTTTGATTTCCTCGTGACCGAATAGAATGGCCTCTAGCATTTCTTTTTCTGGAACTTCGTTTGCTCCTGCCTCGACCATCAGGACTGCTTTATCCGTTCCTGAGACCATAACATGCAGGTCGCTGGCCTCTTGCTCGGTTGCTGTTGGGTTGATTACGAACTTGCCATCTACTCTGCCCACCAGTGCAGATCCCGTTGGGCCATCCCATGGGATGTCGGAAATTGCCAATGCAATAGATGCCGCTAACATTCCCAGTGGCTCTGGGTTAATCTCGGGCTCAACCGATAGGGTGGTTACGACAATCGCAACATCATTAAAGAATCCCTTAGGGAAAAGCGGTCTGATTGGCCTGTCAATTAGACGGCTTGTTAAAATCGCAGTATCCGCAGGACGACCTTCACGCTTTTTGAATCCTCCTGGTATTTTTCCGACACTGTAGAGTTTTTCCTCGAATTCACACCCTAATGGAAACCAGTTTTGGCCAACCCGTGGTTTGTCCGCCATAGTTACATTCGCCATAACAACCGTTTCGCCACAGGTAACGGTACAACTGCCGTTACTTAATCCACACAAAGCTCCTGTTTCAACGATTACTGCTCTGCCTCCGATACTTGTTTCAAATTTCTTGTATGTATCTGTCATTTTCTTATCCTCCTCATATAAAAGCAAAAGCTTAGCGAATGCCAAGCTTGTCCTTTAAACTCCTGAACTCTTCCAAGTTAGACTTTTCCAAGTAATTAAGTAGTCTTCTGCGTTGTCCTACCATTTTCATCAATCCAAGACGGCTGTGCTTGTCTTGTTTGTGTACTTTTAAGTGTTCCGTCAAGTGGTTAATTCGTGCCGTTAGCAAAGCAATTTGCACAGACGGGCTGCCTGTGTCGCCTTCTTTATGACCGTACTCTTTGATGACTTCTGTCTTGCTTAACTCTGCCAGATCTTTTTTCTTCTCTTTCTTCACAACTTTTTGTGACACTGCTGGCTTTGCCGCTGCTTTTGCTGCAACCGCTTTTGCAGGTGTTTTCTTTGCTGCTGTCTTTTGTTTAGTTGCTGCGGGTTTCTTTGCCGCTGCTTTCTTCTCTGCCATTTCGGCCTCCTTTTACCATCTTGCCCCAGACATTACCAGGACAGATTACCCATATTAAACCATATCGCAAAAATTATGTCAACCAGAACTAGACGAAAAGAACCGATGTGTCAATTATGATGGACGGGCGGACGCCGTGATACATAATATACAGAAAGTCTCTACTTGTTCCCACTCCAGGTGAGAAGGTGGTTTCAAGACCGCTGGTACTTGCGGTACGACGGTCACCAGTGTCTCTGCCTACCCAGTATGAGTAAGGGTGAATTTGTCTGTCTTCTCGGAAAGGGAAAGTATTGATTGGAACACGCCATACAAACTCGTCTACTACTGTCTGGGCGAATAGTGTTCTGGTCGCAGTTCTGACAGGACGCATATCCCTGCCCCTGAGAAGTCCCCCGTATGGGGTTTCTTCGATTTGTGCGTTTGTTGGGCTGTGGCGGAAATGTTGCCACATTAAGTGGAATACGGGGCTGTTTGCCTGGCTGGTTTGGGCGATTTCGGTGTAAAAGTTACTGTCGTACGGACTTAGCAGTCCGTTATTGTGCACGCCAAACCCATTGTCAAACAGGTCACCGTACCATGTATATAGGTTTGCGTACCTACTGAAATCCAGTTTTTGCTCGGAAATCAATAGCTTGTGACCGTCTTCGGCACGCAAAATAATCCAACGGATTGCTTCATCTTGGAATTGGCCAAATTCGATAAACTCGCGACCCCGCTCGCGAAAGTGACGGATATGTTCGTTTTCAAAGTAGACCTTTGATTGAAACGATGTTCTGTCGATAAAGAAAGTACCGACTGAACCAATCGCAATTATTGGTATTAAAATCAAGGCAATAAGCCATATCCGTGCGTCCTCTATGTCGTCTATCTCGGCCTCTCCCCCAAACCACATAATAACCAAGAAAAGTGAAACTGCGACAATCGCGACCCACAAGATCCATCCGACAATCCTTTCCGCCGTCGAAAAGTCCAAGTACGGTAGATCGCCCATAAGTGCAAGCAACAATGCAAGCACATTCAATACCAATACCGTAAGGACAGCAACAGAGATTTTCTTGTACATAAATTGGGCTATGAATACAGCGGTGAATATGGCAAACATCGCAATAAACACACCCCAGGAGGAGCTGGCGAATCCAAAAGTATAAATATACACGGCGAATCCCACCGCATATAAAATAAGCTGGAATATAAAGTCAGTTAAAATCGCTAGAAACTTCACTTTATTGTATATCATCCAACCCAGACGGAACAAATATATAAAAGCAAATATTCCAGCAAGCAAAATGCCAAGTATAAGTAAGTTTTCCAGCAGCCACCCGAACATAATCATAAAGAAAATGAATATACCCAGTGGCACAATAGACGGCCCAACGACAATTATAATCACTGTGGCACACCTCCTTTTAATTAATACAATATCTCACAGAAAGAAAAGCAGTGTCAACGCTTCTTTTTTTCTCGCATATCTTTGATGTCCTCGTGAATCTGTTTCACGATTTCCAAAGCACTTGCCAATTTTTCATTAGTTTGTTGGTATTTCATCTCTCGCCTTTTGCTGTCTTTCAAAACGAAGACCATTAGCCCTACGAACATTGTCGGTATAAGACCATAGTTCAAGGCGAGACTGATTATTTCTTCCATATAAATTACCTCCTTTAGTTTAGGTTCGCTGTGCCAACATATCTACCATCTGTGTCCATCGGTCATGTGTCAGATTAAAGAAGAATATAGGCTCTGCTGCCACAAGATGATTGGCCCGATCTGGACATTGGGATAACAGGAATGCCTTGTATTCATAGAATACTTCATCCTGAATTGCTTTTTGCACCTGTGGTTCGATGTTCAGCTCTAATTTTGTTCTTTGCCATGATTTCCAGTTATTATAATTCCTGGTATGTTGGGTTGCCCTTTCGCGTACTATTGCTACTGCGTTGCGTTGAGATTCATTGTGAATGCGTTTTGCCAATGCCTCTACCCTGTTTTCATAGGCAAAAGTTATTCGTTGCTTGTCCAATTCTAGGCGTGCCTGTAGGGATGCTATTTCTGCCTCGTGTGCATCAATAGCATCGTTACGAGCATCCTGTGCCCTTTGCATCTGATCTATGACCGCGGTGCTGCTTAGCAAGCCTCGCCTGCCTGCGTCAGTGTTAATGCGGGCAATGCGTTCGTTGAATTGCTTATTGACCCTTGCTATGCGTTTTTCCTGTCGCAGGGTCATGATATCCGCACGCTCGATTAATTGTTCATGTCGAGTTGCCAAATCCTGGTCAAACTGATACTTAGCAAGTTCCCTAGCCTCGTTAATTGTTAGGGTTTCAGGTGCCTCTAGATATTGCAATTGATCGGTTAAACCTATGTTGAATTTTCGGTGGGCGTTCGTGAAAATGTTTTGAAGCCTTGATCTTTCCTCGGGTCTTAATGCCTCTGGATCAGCTTCAGGTGTTGTATCACTGAACGCTTGTAATTTCTCGTTTACTAATCTTTCAAATGCGATTTCGTCTAGATTAATTTCCATTGTTAGGTTTCCTCCTTTTAGGTTGAAAAGCCAATTACGGCGGTCAAGTCTGTGATGACGGTATTCGGATCATGTGTTTCAATTCGCAACCTGAATGACTCTCCTTTGAGGTTTACATTCAGGGTTTGGATTCGGTCGCGAGCACGAATTTGGATTCGCTGTTCCCGTGATTCGGACAAGACAGTCAAAGTTAGATTGGCGTTGGTTCTTAGCCTGATTTGCTTGATGAATTGTCTGCTTGCCGCATAGCCGATCATGAAATTGTCGGATTCCCAACAGCGAGTCGTGGCATTCGATATGTAGAACCAGCTGTCGAAGAATTTTTCGATAACCAGAATCTTGCCATCCGCTTCGATGTGGTAACGGTTATCTTGAATCCAGCTGCCTCCCACCGCGTTATGCACTGGGATATTGTCCAGCAACTGTACCCTGGCGTTTCTCTGAACCCGACACATGCCACCATGGGTCATGAATATTATCGTGTCGCCTAGAACCTGGGTTGTGTTGTCGACGATTGGTTCATACGATTTTGCATAAGTTTGCAAGTTAAATGAGGATGGGTCAAACGCACTCTCTAGGGTTGCGAATCCGAACCTCTGAACTATCAGTAGGCGATTGCCAAGAATGTTAAATCCTATGATTTCGCCGAGGCGGACATCAACACGAAATGCTCCGCTTAGTCCTTCGGCGTCTGTGAAGGCATTCGTAAAGGGAACGGAAAATTCGATGGTGAAAGCATCCGATTTCCTGAACCGCCTCTGGGAGAATTCTATATCTAGTATAGGATTCGCCCGAGGGTTTGTCGTCGTGTGCGAAGTTGCACTTAACTGTGTCGGTATTGCACGGAAGCCTGTGTTCGATGCCCCATATAGCCGATGGCGAAGGGGTCGCGAACGAACTGTGTCAACCGCATAGGTTTGCATCTGGAACGCAACGGAACGGGTGGGACGCAATCTTAAATTTCTTAACATGATTCACCCCCTAGAAACTGGCCGGCATTGTAACCGATTCCATCTTGTTAAACAACAGTTCACGCATCTTCTCGTTCCAAACCTGGGCCTCGTTAAACATGCCGTTAATGAATGCATATTCGGACAGGATTCCGAACTCTAGGACTGCGGGTGCGAATTCGAACTTGAAACGCTCGTTACCTGTTTTTATTACAGGGATATCCGAGTATGGTCTTTTACTTAATCTGGATGCCAAGAACGCACTTGATAGATACGCACATCGCAATAATACTCGGTAGTTTGCATTGTCCATGAAATTAGATTCCAGTTCGACTACATCACTTAGGCCCAACACTTCTGCTGCTCTTTTAATAATAGTTTTAATTGTCATATTGACCTCCTTGGTTTTTTGAAAGAAACCTCACGACTTGTTTGAGATGCAAAATCCAGCATCTCGGACAGTTGACCCAGGGCGATGTCCAGCTCTTTCTGGGCACTGCTGCTTACTTTAGCATTGTGGGTTTGGATTTTGTCCATATCCACATCTTGCCCTACCTTCCACAACACTCTTTCGTCAAGGATGCTAGTAGTCAGGACAAGGTGCCCTCTGAGTAGAATTTTGTATTCGTCTTCGAGGTGAACCTCGAAGTCTGGGTCAATTTCTAGGATACGGTTTGCAATGTCAAACAAGTCGTTGGTTACTCTCATGCTGGATTACCTCCACTGGTCGCTGAAACCGTTGAATCTGCCTTGCAGGAACGGACGCTCGCAAATTAAGTCGGCGTACTTGACAAGAGTTGCGGAAAAGACAGGCCTGCCCGCAACAGGTCGCAGGATAGAGCCATCATCGCCCTCTAGCCATGTCCAGTCGACTAGCTGGTACATTGCCCATGATTCAGTATTAAGTGCATAGACGGTACCTTTTGCACATCGGATGTCACCATACATTGGAATGCCATTGAATGTGAATCCACGAAAGCCGCCTTCCAGTTCAGCTGTGCTCATAATCATTCTTCTGTCCTTCATAGCACCAAACAATGCCTTTAGGATCGTCGGATGGACCAAGATAATATCTGTTGCCATTGTCTTGGCGTGTTCTTCTAGGAAATATAAAAATTCCTCGATGTACTCTTCCGTGATAATATGTTCGTCTGGGTGAGCAAGGCTGAGTGGCAGAATTTCTGGATACGCATCCTTGCTTAGGTTATATAGATGTGTGTCGTCGAAGATACTGTCTATGCCGTTCATGTCATGCCCTGTACCATTACCATAGACCATTCGATTCAGATTGGCTTGAGCCGTTGCGACAAGGTTCTTCATTTCGCCTCCGATCAGGGATGCGAACGCACCTGGACTGTTCTGGGCGGCTTTGATAGCCTTGTCAGTTATTTGGAATGAACCAAATATGTTCTTGAGCGGTACATTGATCTCGGCGATTTTCTCGGTCGAGGTTGGAAGTGGTCCGTCCTCGGGACCTGCGGCGACGCTGCCTTCGTTGCCGTAACGAATTGGGACTATTATGTCTTTTTCCGCTATGGTCTTGGTGTTCTTCCCAATCATTGTCAGGAATGGGTTTGTC